>NZ_JAJBZT010000007.1 GCF_020564625.1 Leeia speluncae | reverse complement strand
TGAACGTCCCAGATCAAACTCGAGTGGGTTCGATAATGGTAGCTCTACCGGACGACCAATCCACCAGTTGCGGCCAGAGGCGGCGCTGAGTGCATCTTGTCCATAACGGTCATCTGCCAGGATACCTACTTTGCCGGCTAAACCCAGTTCGGCTTCGACTTCGCCAACCGCTTGCACAAACAGTTGTTTCAGTTTTGGTAGACGGCTAATGTCGGCACCGGTCTTCTGTACGACATCGAAGAATTGGTTACGGTGGTCAAATGCGAAGACCAAGACTTCGTCACGGCTAACACGCGGGACTGTCACGCGGTGTAGGCGGTTTAAGGTCGCGTCTTCTGCGGGTTTGGCAGGTTGATTCTTTAAGAAGTAATCCAGTTCCACCGGTGTTGGCATCGCTGGTGCACAACCATGACGACTTACCACTAGCGCGCCACATCCGTTAGCGTAACGGCAGCAGGCATCATAGTCTTCACCACGAATCCAGCCAGAGAGGAACCCAGAGATAAACGCATCCCCTGCGCCGAGTACGTTCAGCACTTCGACTTGCACACCTTTAATGGTAAAGGCATCGTCGATCTTGGCTGGAATCGCCCCTTCGATCACACAACAACCAAGTGGACCACGCTTCACCACTAGTACAGCGGTTGGGTTCAGTTGGCGGATAGTGTTAAGAGACGTAATAACGTCCTCTGAACCACCGGCAATATTGATCTCTTCTTCCGTACCAACAATCAGGTCAAAGTACGGCAAGATACCTTGTAAGTGTTTGCTGACTTGGTCGTTGGCGATAAAACGGGTTTCGCCATCACCTTTGCCGGTTAAGCCCCACAACACTGGACGATAGTCGATGTCGATCACGGTGCGGACGTTGTTGGCACGTGCGGCTTTAAGGGCTTTGACGGACGCTGCATGTACCGTTGGCGTAGAGAAATGCGTACCGGTAATGAGTAGCGCTTTGCTCTTGGCGATAAACGCTTCGTCGATATCCGCTTCGGTCAGTGCCATGTCGGCACAGTGATCACGGTAGAACAGCAATGGGAAGGTGTCGCGGTCTTTCAGACCTAGCATCACCAAGCCGGTAAGATGTTCTGAATCCTTCACTAGATGAGAGACATCGCAACCTTCTGCGCTAAGGGTATCAATCAGGAACTGGCCCATTTGTTCGTCGCCCACACGGGACAACATCGCTGACTTTAGTCCCAGACGGGCGGTGCCAAAAGCGATGTTGCCGGAAGAGCCGCCCAGGTATTTGGCGAAGCTTGCTGCGTCTTCCAGTGGGGAACCCACTTGGTGCGCGTACAAGTCTACCGCTACCCGGCCGATGCTGATCAGATCGAGTGTGCGATCTGCGGCAAATACGGTGTTATTCTTCATGGTAAAAGGTTCTTTCCAGTGACTAACTAGGTTAAACGTTAGTGATTAATGAACACGTTTCTTACGGAACTGATCTGCCACCACCGCAGCTACGATGATCAGACCTTTCACAATTTCTTGTAGATAAGAGTCAATCCCCAAGAAAGTGAAGCCACTAGAAATCACACCTAGAATCAATGCACCAATTACCGTACCGGTAATACGTCCAACCCCACCGGCCAGACTAGTACCACCAATCACGGCAGCGGCAATGGCATCTAGCTCATAAGACATCCCCATGCCGGATTGGCCAGTTTGAGCACGAGCAGACACCACAATCCCTGCTAGACCAGACAGTAAACCGCCGATCATGTAGACAATCATTAATGTACGGCCAACATTAATACCTGAAACGCGGGCTGCTTGTACGTTACCGCCGATGGCGTAAACCGACTTACCAAAGCGGGTATAACGTAAAACAACGTGGAAGAACATGGCTACCGCTAAGAAGATAATCACTGGATTAGAGCCACTACCAATCCACATGTAGTCATCTGTGAACATACTAATTGGCTGACCGCCGGTGTAGTAACGCGCCAAGCCACGAGCAGAAACCATCATGCCTAGGGTCGCGATAAAGGCTGGCACACGCATTTTGACGGTAATAGCCCCGTTAATTAAACCGGTTAATGCACCAACAGCAAGGCCAGCGAGCACCGGTAACAATACAGGTAGGTTGACTAAGCCTGGATAAACGGCACGATCGTACCCTGCTGCTTGTGCCAAACTAGCTGCTACCATGGCACTTAACGCCACGACGGAGCCAGAAGCCAGATCAATACCACCCGCGATGATGATCATCGTCACGCCAACGGCAATCAGACCAATTTCTGATACTTGCAAGATCATAATCAGCAGACCTTGCGGGTTATATAGGAAGGACTGGTCACGTTGCATCCAGCCTAAAATTTCAAATACAGCGGCAATACCAATTAGCACGAGTAAAATGCTAAATTCTTGCGGCATTTTGAATTTCTTAGCAGTTTTTTTGGGTTGTTCTACAACCGTTGTTGCTTCGCTCATTCTGTATTCCTCTTTGCTAGGGTGACTGCAGTTAGCGGTCTTTTTTTCTTAGTGTCTTGTCTTACATACCAGAAGCGATTTCAAGAATCCTCTCTTGAGTAGCTTCTTCACGGGATAGGATTCCACCCACCGTACCTTCATGCATGACCATCACTCTATCGCTCATGCCCAGTACTTCAGGCAATTCGGAAGAAATCATGATGATTGCCACGCCTTGTTTGGCAAGTTGGGTAATTAGTTTGTGGATTTCTGCTTTTGCACCAACGTCTACACCGCGTGTTGGTTCATCTAAAATCAACAGCTTCGGGTTATTGATTAACCAGCGTGCAATCAACACCTTTTGTTGATTACCACCACTTAGGTTTTCAATAACTTCATATAAACCAGGGGTTTTTACCTTGAGCTTCCCGAGCATTTCTTGGCAAATCACATCCATCGACTTTTGTTGAACAAACCCCATCTTGCAATACGATGGTAAAGCCGCCATTTCCATGTTTTCGCCAACAGACAAGCTTAAGAACAGCCCAGACTTTTTACGGTCTTCCGTGAGCAACGCCATACCCGCTTGAATCGCGTCAGATGGTGATTTCACCTTTAATTCTTTGCCATCGAAAATAATGGTGCCGGAATCTATTTTGTTAATCCCAAAGATAGATTCGATCACTTCGGTACGGCCAGAACCCATTAGGCCGGCAATACCAAAAATTTCGCCAAAACGCACATCGAATGACACATCTTTACAGATGCCTTTCACATTCAGATGCTTCACATCTAAAGCAACGTGACCAATTGGGACATCTTCTTTAGGGAAGACTTGTGACAACTCTCGCCCTACCATCGCTGTGATGAGTGAATCATGATCGAAGTCTTCTGAAGGCTTGGTCACGATATGTTGCCCATCGCGGAAAATAGAGATCTCATCGGCAATCTTGAAAACCTCATCCATCTTATGTGTGATGTAAATGATGGCTTTGCCTTCCGCACGCAGCTGCGCAATGATGCGGAACAAGTGCTCAACTTCTTTCTCTGTAATGGCAGAAGTTGGCTCATCCATAATCAATAGATCAGAGTTAAACGACACTGCTTTGGCAATCTCGACCATCTGGCGGTTAGCAATACTTAATTGGCCAAGATCGATTTCAGGATCGATATCAATATTTAATTTATCTAGCAGTTCTTGTGTTTGACGATTTAACGCCTTGTGATCAACAAGACCAATCAAGTTACGCGGTTCACGACCAATCCAGATGTTTTCTGCGACGGTCATGAACGGCAGTAGGTTTAATTCTTGGTGAATCATCGCAATGCCCTTACCTAAAGCATCACGAGGAGATTTCAATACAATGGGGTTTCCTTTGAAGAACAGCTTGCCCTCGTTCGGGATATAAACCCCCGCAATGATTTTCATCATGGTGGATTTACCGGCACCGTTTTCACCCATTAGTGCATGAACTTTACCTGGACGAATTTTAAGTGAAACTTTTTTTAAAGCCTGCACACCAGGAAATGATTTTGCGACACCCTCGGCAACGAAAATATATTCGCCATATTTGGATGCTGTTTGTAGGTCTTCTTTGAGTTGCGCTACTGACATTTCGAATCCTTATCACACAGCTAGTAACCCAATCATCATTGCTAACCCTGCTAGGCAAGCAACACTTAGATTACCCCAAGGGGGAAATCCCCCTTGGTCTAACATCGAGACAATAAATTACTTGCTCATGTATTTTTTCATGTTTTCTGGTGTTACAAGCTCGTAAGGGATCATGATGTCTTTGGCTTGAGACTTATCACCTTTAGCTAGTTTGATTGCGGTATTGATCGCACCTTCACCCTGACCTTTGGCATTCTGGAACACGGTCATGGTTAATTCGCCTTTTTGCATAGAAGCCAACGCATCTTTCGTTGCATCTACGCCGCCAATGACCACTTTCTTAGGATCGATTTTTGCCTGTTTCATCGCAATGATTGCGCCTAATGCCATTTCATCATTGTTAGCAGCAACCGCATCAAACTTCACGCCAGCACTTACCCACTTACTCATCAAGTTAATGGCTTGAGAACGGTCGAAGTTAGCGGTTTGCTCTTCTACTACTTTGATGCCTGGAAATTTAGCGAAGATGTCTTTCACACCCTTGGTACGATCACGCTGTGCATCGGTAGAAAGCTCACCTTGCATAATCACCACATTGCCTTTGCCATTTAGCTTCTTAGCAATGTATTCTCCTTGTAAGTGACCTGCGATCAAGCTGTCTGAACCCACAAATGCTGCGCCATTACCCATTTTTTCGTCTGGCTTACGGTTTACGTAAACAATAGGAATACCCGCTTTGCGTGCAGCTTCTGTCATGCGCTTTGTTGCAGAGGTATCTGCTGGGTTAACAACAATTGCAGATACTTTTTGTGAAATGAAGTTTTCAACTTGGCTAACTTGGCGGCCTACATCACCACGCGCATCTTCGAACTGAACATTGACGTCTTTTTGGCCTTTTGCGTAGCTAGACATTCCTTCACGCAAAACAGTTAAAAAGTTGTCATCGAAGTGAGCCATACTCACACCGATTTTGGTATCTGCGAATGCAGACAAAGGGAATAGTGCAGCGATGATGATACTTTTAGTGAATTTCTTCATGTGTCTTCCTCTCATTATGGCATCACGTGAACTACATCAAATTTGCTAGAGAAGCGGGAGTGAGCGCACTCCTCTAGCCATAGACAACTAACGGCTAATTAAGACAGATTGACACCTGCTTTAATGAACGCAATGCTCTCGCCTAGTTGCTTTTCAGCTTCCTCAATTGACAGAGATGCCACTTCTTCTGCAAATGGTTCAAATGAAACGTAGCCATTAAAACCTGCATTCAGCAAATACTGCAATTGGGGAATATTACCCAAGCGGTCTTCTTTACCAACTAAAACGCGGTGCATGTCTAGCATGCCTGGGCGCTCTACTTGTACAGATTCCACGCCAGAGATATGAATCAAGCCTGTCCACTCAGGAAAAAACTCCTGCTCGCCAGCCACATAGTGGTGGAAAGTGTCGTGAACAACCTTGAAAACATTCGGGAAGCCACTTTCTTTGATTGCCTTCACTGCAACGCCTTTTAGACGAAGCGCACAGATTTCAAAGCCTAGTGGCTCGATCAAACCAATTAATTGGTTTGCTTCAAGGATTGGACCAAGATTGGTCAATGAATCAACTAAGTCTGCAAAACGCTCTTCTGTAGAACGCTTATCGTTACGGTCACATGTTGGGCAAAGCACAATTGCTTTAGAACCACATGCTTTTGCATATTGTGCCAATGCTTCGGCTTCTGCTTTTTTCTCAGGGTTGAACTGATCAAAACGTTGCAATGCATTAATAGATGCAATCTCTACGCCTGCAGCGTTTGTCGCAGCCAAAATGTCTTCTGCTTTGCTACCATCATTTAATTCCACACCAGGAAGATCGTTACGGATTTCAACGCCGCTAACGCCAAGGTTTTTAGCGACTGTTAAAAAGTCAGCATAAGATGATCTTGGGATGCTCATACGGTTTAACGAAAACTTAATCGACATTTCAAAAGTCCTTTGATAAAAGAGAGTCGTCATACAGTAAAAAAGTGTAGCCCCCTTGCGAATGCTTCTTGCCCCTCAGCTAACTTAACAAGGTTTGGCTTAACGCCGGGCTACTCAAGTACTGCCCTGTAACTAAATTCGATGGGTGAATATAACCATAGGGAATTCGTCATTACATTACGAAAGATGACGATTTTTCGTCATGAAACCCTAAATATAAGCACACTAAATTGTGTGCGCTGCAGCATTTTTGGTTGAATGATGTTGGAATTAAGATTTGAAGAGAATTGGATTCGATTGGCTAGGCAGTTTTAATTTGGATAACAAAAATTACGCAAAAACATAAAATTAATTTAAAACATAGTTTTATCTAATTTTTTTCTATTTTTATTAAATCAAAAAATATTTAATTTATATTTGAACAAATTTATATTTTCAATGTTGCAATGCATAAGAAAAAAGGTTTTTTTAACACCTTCAACAGTGAAAATTATTTTTAAAACCGAAAAATTTTTACCCTGCAGCAATTTTTAAGCGCATATTGATGACGAAAAATGACAACCTTCAGGTCTGCAACAAAGTATAGAGGCTGTTTCTCGGCGGTTTGAGGGGGCAATTTACCCAATAATGTTTAGCTAGATAGAGAAAACCACCTTTAGAAAGAGACTTTCATGATCAGAAAAGCCAATCAAACAGACTTAGCGGCAATATTGCATTGCGCAGAACAGGCATACCAACGCTATATAGCAGCGATAGGTCAAAAACCAGCCCCTATGCTGGCAGATTATGGTAAGCAGATTGCAGAAGGGTAAGTGTATCTTTTCGTGAGAGATGAAGATGCATTACTTGGTTTCATCGTTTATTTCCCGCTTGGGAACGAAATGCGATTAGAGAATGTAGCTGTCGATCCAACAGTTACAGGTCGTGGCATAGGAAAAGCACTGATAAAATTTTGTGAGGAAGAAGCAAAACGCTTAGGGTTAAAGAGTATTCAGCTCTATACCAATGAAAAGATGACGGAAAACCTGTCTATCTATCCACATCTTGGTTTTGTAGAAGTCGCTAGACGAACGGAAGATGGATTCCATCGCGTGTATTTTGAGAAAGCACTCTAAACATGCTAATACCACTCATAAAAGTAGCATTAGCATGGGCAGACAAAGATTAAGAGGCCTGATACTGCCAGTGACCAGATTTGCCGCCAATTTTTTCTAGTAGGCGAATATTCTGCATGACCATCCCTTTATCGATGGCTTTGCACATATCGTAAATGGTAAGCAACGCCACTTGCACGCCAGTCAGCGCTTCCATTTCCACCCCTGTGCGCCCTACTGTTTCCGCCACCACCGTCACTGCTACTAAAGATTTTTCTACTGACGCTTCAAAAGACACATTTACTTTGGTTAATGGCAAGGGATGACAAAGCGGAATTAAGCTAGACGTTTGTTTGCAACCTTGGATTGCTGCAATTCTGGCAATGCCTAGTACATCGCCTTTTGCCATACCGCCAGACAAAATACGGGTAAGCGTTTCAGGCAACATCACAATCTCACCATACGCCGTTGCAATACGATGTGTTTCTGCTTTTTGGCTAACATTGACCATCCAAGCATTTCCACACTGATCGAAGTGTGTTAACTCACTCACGATTTTCTATCCTTTTCCCAATTACGCGTCTAATAAGGTGTTAAGCGGGATAAACCTCACCACATCGCCCGGGCTAACCTGTGTGTTAGGAGGGAGATCAATCACCCCGTCTGCCCATGCTAGCGATGTCATCACGCCAGAACCCTGGTTACCAAATAGGCTGAGTTTTCCTTCGCTATCCACTTGTGCGCGTAAGAACTCTCGGCGTTTATCCGCCTTTTTCCACGTAAAATTGGCCACCAATGGCAAGCTAACAATCCCTTTTGTTGTCGCCCCCATTAGGCTAAGTAAGTACGGCCGCACCAAAATACCCAACGTAATATAGCTGGACACTGGGTTACCCGGTAACCCGACAAAAGAAGTCGTGCCAATTTTGCCAAATGCGAGCGGCTTACCCGGCTTCATCGCAATTTTCCAAAGGGATAACTCACCCAAAGCAGACACGGCTGCTTTTACATGATCTTCTTCGCCTACTGACACACCACCACTTGTGATCACCACATCGTGCTCTGCCGCTGCATCAGCTAAGGCGGCTTTGGTTGCTTCCAGATTATCTGGCACATTGCCGAGATCTGTTACTACGCAACCCAAACGGCGAAGTAAGGCAGTAATCGCAAAACGATTCGAGTTATAAATTCCACCGGGTGGTAGTGGCTCGCCCGGCATGGTGAGTTCATCACCAGTAAATAATGTCGCGACGCGTAGAGGTTTATAAACAGAGACCTCTGCTACCCCAACGGATGCAATTAACGATAACTCTACCGGCGTAAGTTTTGTTCCCTTTGTAACCACCACTGCATTAGGCGCAATGTCTTCCCCGGTTAGGCGGATATTTTGCCCTGCTTTTGGGGTACGAAGAATGCGGATATTTTCACCATCTACTTCGGTATCTTCTTGCATCACCACTATATTGCAACCAGTTGGAATTGGCGCACCGGTAAAGATTCTGGCGGCCGTATTCTCTGCTAGCGGAGCGCCGGTTTGTCCTGCTGCAATTCGCTGCACTACTGGTAATGAAAACGGCGCTTCTGGAATGCTAGAAAGATGCAATCCGTAACCATCCATCGCACTATTATCGAAGCCCGGTACCGCAATAGGAGAAACCACATCTGCGGCTAATACTCGGCCATCCGCATAGAGGGTATCAATGGTTTCTGTCGGTCTGGCTGGTTTTGCATTTTGCAGCAACAAGGCTAGTGCATCGTCAACAGAGAGTAATTCTGCAGGTTTCATGGGTGTCTCTTCTAATATTAGGGATTCGCAGCCTGATTAAGGCTGTGTTTTCAACCAAGCGCAGATCCAGTCTGCTAACAATGCTGGTTGATTTAAATCTAGCCATTCGTAAGTAGCATTTGTTTGATTTAAAGCGGTATCACTGATCACCGCTATTATGGTCTTATCTTCTGCTGCCAATAGCGGCTTTCCGTTCGCTTCCCGCCAAACCTCGACTTTTGGGATTTGCTCATTTTTAAAGCCTTCTAATAACACTAAGTCTACAGTGCTCAGTTTTGCTAATTGTTCTTTTAGTGTTGGCTCTGGGTTGCCTGCTAATTCGTGAACAATCGCCCAGCGGTAAGGAGAGGCTATCATCACTTCTTGCGCCCCTGCTGTACGAAACCTAGCACTATCTTTATGTGCTGGTTCCATTACAAAATCATGGTGGCTATGCTTAATGACATTTACCATTAGCCCACGTTCGCGCAGCAAAGGTAATAAGCGTTCGATTAGCGTAGTTTTACCACTGCCAGACCAACCGGCAATACCTAGTACATTTTTCGGGATGTTTTGCATGGGTAACACCTAATCTTGCAGAACTTGCCAAGGCGATTAAGAAAATTAGATGAATAATAACGCGACAACTAGGTAGATAACACCATTTATCTACCTAGCGCTAGGATGACTAAGTAATTTAGGCAGATGTGCTAGCATGGTATGGCTGACCTAGCGGGCAAACCAATGCTTCAAAATGCCTAGTTTTAGCGTCATACGCTAACAAAGCGCCCTGCTCGATATCGAAAAACCAGCCATGCAGTGTTAGTAAACCGGCATCGACTTTTTCTTTAATCCAAGGGAATGTCAGCAAGTTTTCTAAAGACACCAGAATACTAGTTAATTCAGCAGCTCTTCTTTGTACCTCAAGCGGTTTGTGGCCTAGTTCGTTCTTCACGCGTTGGCGTGCCGGCTCTGCAATACCAATCCATTTACCAATATAGTCTTCGGGGGCCGCATGTTCGCCACGTCCATCCATTAGAGCTTTTATGCCGCCACATTGCGCATGCCCAAGCACAATAATACGTTTTACGCCCAGATCACACACCGCAAACTGAATACCGGCAGACACGCCTTGATGGTGACTCCCAATTTCGCATTCTGGAACAAGATTCGCTACGTTACGAATCACAAACATTTCACCCGGTGCACATTGGGTAAGTAAGGCGGGGTCAACCCGAGAATCACAACAGCCAATCAGTAAGGTCTCTGGCGTTTGACCTTTTGCTAGCGTTTCAAATAAGGCGTCCTCTCCGGCAAAGTAGGTTTGCTGAAATGCTCTAAATCCTTCGACAAATTGATTAATATCTTTCAACCTGATGCCCTCCTGCTGATAATCACTAACGTGTTTTTGTGTTCTCAATGCCTATTTTGCTGGATTCCTTTGTAGGGATGCTGAAAATACATGCTTTTATTGTGCAATTGCACTTAGTATTTCAAACGGCTAGAAACCAATTAGGTGTACAGTTCGAATGTATTCAATCGATTTCGTCTTGCAACTGAAGTTATGAAGCTAAACACGTTCACAGATTACTGCCTAAGAACCTTAATTTATCTTGCTTTGCAGCCAGAACAAATGGTGACTAGAGCCGAGATTGCACAGGCTTACCAGATTTCTGATAACCACTTAATGAAAGTAATACACTTTTTGGGGTTAAATGGCTTTCTCGTCACACAAAAAGGGAGAAATGGAGGGATTCGTCTTGCACTAGCCCCTAGCAAACTCAATATTGGAGAGCTTGTCCGTTTGTGCGAAGAAGATATTGCGATGGTGGAATGCTTTGAAGATGAGAGCCAATGTAAGATCGATGGCATGTGCCGTCTAAAAGGGATATTGGCCGAAGCGCGTGAAGCCATGTACCAATCACTCTCTCAATATTATTTGTCAGATTTAGTCACTAATGCCAAGCATCTGACTATTCAGTTACATCTTTGACCCCTTTCTTCCTCAAAAACTTGTTTTAGCTCAATTTTTTAAAAACTTTAAATATGTATTATATTTACATATTTAATGCGGCTTCACATAATCACTTCATCGAAACCAACTTCAGATCAACAAAATGAAGAACGATTGCACACTACCTATCATCCCAAACGGTACGTATACCTTTGATGCAAGGGGTATCGCTAGGCGCATCCGCCATGCTGCCATTTTTGGTGCACTTAGCGAATTAAAACCCGGCGAGAGCATGCGTTTTTTGAATGATCACGATCCTGTACCACTACTAAAGCAGATCGAACTCTTTTTTGGTTCCCGAATTAAAACCGTCTATCGCCATCGCAGCCCTGGTGAAATTGTCATCGATTTTCACATTGAAGCTCACTTTGAAGCCGCCGCATATTAATCAAAAGAAAGGAAGCAGCATGAATGCCCCAACTAACCAACAAGTATTTGAATTAGACCCTACCCTTGCTATTGGGCAAATTGCAGTTGCCTTACCTGGTTCAACGGCAGTGTTTAGAGAGTTAAAGCTGGATTACTGCTGTGGTGGACAACTTAGCCTTGCTGAAGCTGTCGCTAAAAAAGGACTAACGCTTGAAGACGTATTGGCACGTTTAGCTAATCTGCAAAGAACCAATGATCTGCCAGTAGATTTACCAACAGCTGAACTAATCGACCATATTCTTGCCCGCTACCACGAAGTACACCGCCAACAATTACCAGAACTGATTGCCATGGCAAAAAGGGTTGAAGCGGTTCATAGAGATGACCCAGACGTGCCATCAGGTTTAGCCGCATTACTTGCCAAAGTGGCTGACGAACTTGAATCCCACATGCAAAAAGAAGAACAAATCCTCTTTCCGATGTTAAAAGCAGGGGGAAACCCATTTGTGGTTCACCCGATTGCGGTGATGCGTTCTGAACATACAGATCACGGTGAGAATGTAGCTGCACTCATGCTGATAACCAACGATATGACACCACCCGCTCATGCATGTAATACATGGCGCGCGCTATTTTCCGGTATTCAGCAATTGTGCGATGATCTGATCAACCATATTCATTTAGAAAACAATGTGTTGTTCCCTATTTTTGAAGTAAAACCTGAAGTAAAGTCGGAAGAAAAATGTGAAGGAAACTGTGGTTGTCACTAACTTATTTGCTAAATAAATAAACAAAAAGGGCTGAATGAACTTCAGCCCTTTTCTTATTTGATTGCAGATATGATCTTTTGCTGGTTTAACGCCGTTTGTTTTCTCGCTTGAAACCAGACACTGTCTGGTGGACTTTTCGCTAATCTAGTTTCGGTAGAAACTGTCAGCCAAATAAAGAGTGACGACCCTAAAATGGCGGTTAGGTCGATGCTAATTTCCCCTGTATAGGATTGGAAAACAAAAGCATTAATGCATGAAGATAATGGAATACATAGCGTAGAAAGCACACACATCCAAAGCAAAGGTACCAACGAATTTGCTGCCCCCTTGAAAAACGCCCAACCAATCGCAAAGAAAAAGGCGACATAATAAACCGGTAAGTAAATTGTCGTATCAATGTGAAATATACTCACGACTTTGGTTACCGCCATCGCCAATGAAATACCTATCACGCATCCGCTACATACGCCAACCGTAAGTGCCGCCATCCAACGAACATCTTTTCGTTGAGTGGGGACTTCTCCGGTTTGTTTATTGGTTTTCTTTCGCCTAGATTCGAGCCATAAAAGGTTGCCGCTATAAAATAGCCAAGCCCCCATCATGGCCAAAATGAAGTACATCCATGCCACGCTTACTCCGCCAAACGATGCCATATGCAGCGCGAAAAAGCTGCTAATCACCGCATTCGCCGTATTTTGTTGACCGGGAAGAAACTCTTTATTTAGCAATTTGCCCGTATATGGATGAATAACTAAAAAACCGCCCCTAGCCCTTGGCATGACCGCACTATCATCATTTCCCCAAACACGCACAGTGGCTTTCGGGCCTTCAAGATGCTGATACTGCAATGAGGTAATGACGAGGTTTGGTGCATAGTTTTTAGCTTGTTGAAGCAGCGTTCCAACGGGTAAGAGTGTTGTATTATTGGTGGCTATTTTTAGTTTTGCGGGTGGTGCTGTACGCCCTGCTGCTGCGAACTCTCCTTTGTGCCAGACACTATTTTGAACGCTATAAATACCATCATGAAAAGCAAACACAACCGCCGTTAATGCCATCACCAGATGAAATGGCAAACTAATTATCCCAACGATATTATGTGCATCTAACCACATTCGCTTTATGTTTTTGCCTACACGTAAGGCAAAAAAATCTTTTACTAACGATGGCAGTAGCACAATCAAGCCAGAAATCATGGCAAGCGTATATAAGACGGCAATTACCCCCATGATCCAACGGTTGGCATCAGAATCAATAGGAAGCCCGACGACGCGATGAAGCGTATCAATAAAGTTGGCTAATTCTGATGGATGTTGCTCTGCTACCTGCAAGTTTCCTTGGCGGTCAAACCCTGCCCCCATCATGGTCGCTGGTTGATGCTCTTGTTCTTCGCCCTCTTCTCTAATTTCCCAATTTAATCGTGAAGGATTAGATACCGAATCATCAACTTGTAGCGTAAAGCCCTTCTTTACTTCAGGGTATTTTTCTAAGGTTTCTTTGATCAAGCGATCTGAACGAGCGAAAGGGGTAGCAGGTGCTTCCACCTCTGGGCTAACCCACTGATTGATAGGCGCTTTAAAGACAGCAAAAGCACCGGCATAAAACGCAATAAATAACGCTAGCCCTGCAATTATTCCTGTCCACGTATGAACAGATTTGTAAATTCGAATAAACTCTGAGCGCATGTTTAACTCACTTTTTCGCAGATGTTAGGCATGCCTAAATAAGGCAAAAACTACCGCCCAAACCAGCATGTTCATGAGGCCAAGCACTAACCAAGCTTGTTTTCCGGTGTTAAATAGATAAACCAATCCAAAAATAGCCAACCAGACTGGTGCAACTAACCACATGGCTAATTGCGCTCTTGTTGCCAATGGAAGATGTGTCATTAACTCTGTGAAAATGCCACTGCAAGCAAAGGCAAATAACAGCCCTAATACGCCGCCAGCAATGCTTTTACTTAACCAATCTTTTTGAACCACACCTTTATTCATGATGACCTCCTATGTTGAAAACAGACGGCACCAACATAGGGAAAAGAAATGAAACTTAGCATGCTATAGGTCACCCAGATAAACACAGCTGCTAGTGGTAACTTGGCGTGAAATAAACTAAGCAAACTTACCGAAAAGCAAACCAAAGTAAGAATAAGGCTTGCTTTACGAGACATTCGCTGGTTTAACCAGTTTTGGTTGGGTGATCTTAAAAACAAACATAAATTCGCAAGCGTTAAGGTGACGAGCGAGAGTACAAAATAAATAGTCATTTTTCTGAAGCCTGCATTAGAAAAAACTCGATGCCGCGGCTAAGCGCGGGTAACCAAACAAATCCATGATCTTCTTTCTCTAACACTTCAAATCGCACCCGGTCAGTTTGGGAAGAGATTTCCTGTAATCGGGCCGCGAATGCCTTTGCTGGCAAAATCATTGAGCGTTTTTTTAATTCGGCGATGACATCTGCCGGATAGCTTCCTTTGGGAAGGTCATCCTCTAATGCCCCGACAGTAATCTGGAAGGAAGGTAGATCTGTTTGACTAGCAAAGTTAGCAGCGGAAAGTTGCTTCACAAGTTGCTGGTCTCCCCACCATAAAGATGGACTAGACGCTAGGCAGGTTGAAAAACTTTCTGGGTGCGTGACGCAGGCATAGCTAACAAATAAACCGCCGAATGAATGCCCAAAAATAGCCTGTTTTTTGGGATTTATCGCAAATTGGCTTGCGACCAAGGGTTTAAGCTCTGTTTGTATAAATTGGAAGAATGCGTCGGCACCACCGTGATCATATGGAATGGTTTGCCCGGTCGCAGCGGGAGTGTAGTCTTTGGCACGATGTTCGATATCAAAGTCTTTGGCCGAAGGATAACCAATACCAATAATGATGGGCGGCGTGATGCCTGTGACTTCATGACGGCTCTCTATCCCTCTCGCAATAAACGCTGCGATAGGAAATGCGGCATTGCCATCTAAGACGTACAAAACAGGGTAACCTTCGCTTGGCGCAGGAGTTGACGGTATAGAAGCAAAAATTCGGTACTGTGTACCATTCACTTTAGCGGTGAAATCATACTGTTTGCTTGCTAAAAGCGTAATGGGTGCCCAATTTGCTTCAGCAAAAACCGTTGTCCCGGTTGCGAAAGCCAATAGCGATAACGCCATCAGCTTTCGCACGCCAAAAGAAAGGATTTTTCTTTGGCGTGTCATGCTTAAAAGTCCATGGTTGCAGATAAAGTAACTGTTCGCGCTTGCCCCAACGTGGCGATTGGCGTGCTATCGCTAAAACTGCCGGAATAGTATTTACGGTTAAATAGATTGGCGACATTCAAGCGGAAAACGGTTTTTTTCCCCGCTACTTTGGTAGTGTAACGCCCGCCTACATCTACCTGATTCCATCCTTTAACTTTCATGGTATTGGCAGAATCTAAGAAAACACTGCTAGTGGCTGTTACTCTACCAGTAAGCGTTAAGCCAGCAAGCCAAGGTGTATCCCACTCTACGCCCACATTACCTTGCCAACGCGGCACACCAATCGCCTCATTACCATTGTATTGGTCATAGGCTGTCTTCGTTTGCACGCCTTTACTGTAGGTCACGCCACCTAATAGGCGGACAGACCGGCTTAATTCACCAAATGTGCTCCACTCAATCCCTCTGACGCGCTTTTCCCCACCATCAATATAAGTAGGGTTTGACGAACTACCAATCGTCACCAGCGTCGGTTTGGTGATTTCGAAGACACTAGCGGTGTGGCTAAAGCTACCGGCATCCCATTTCACGCCAGTTTCTTTTTGCTGGGTCTTATAAGGCGAAAATACTTGGTTGTAGTTTGTTGCCGCGGTATCGGTAACGGTATCGCCTTTACTCAAACCTTCCACATAGTTTGCATAAAGAGAAACAGAAGGCCCCCATGGTTTGATAACTAAGCCTACCGCCGGTGTAATGGCAGACTTATCATAGCTAGCAGTCACACTTCCCGAGGTATTAAATGTCTTTGTTCTGACTCGTTGATCACGTAAACCAAGCGTTAGCTTTACCAAATCATCTTTAAAAGACAATGTATCCATCAGGGCTAGGCTAGATAATCTAGTTTCACCCGTCTTAGACACAGAAGTTGGCATCGCGACCATGGCTGCAGTCGTTGGGTTGTATATATTTGATGAAAACGTGCTCATGTTCACCGCAGAGCCAGTTTCTTGTTTCAGCTCAGAAGCGTGCAGCACAATTTCATGCCCTACCGAACCGGTATTTAGCTTGCTACGAACGCCCGCCTCTGCGGAAAGATTATTTTCAAAGCCAAGTTGCGCCACCATACGGCCGGTAAAATCACCATTTGCCTGAATACTTCGCGCATGGGTACCGTTAATAAAGCCTTGATAATCATGCTGCATTTGGCCAATGCCACCAAATACAGTGACATTTGGATTCACTTCATACTCTGCGCGCAAAATAGCCGCTTGGCTCGTTAATGAACCATAGGCATTTGGGAATAAATTGGTGCTAGCATCTAGTGCGTCTGGAATACTTGTCGTGGCAAACCAGTACATTGCAGGGGTACCACCGCTAAAAGACTCTTTGCTTTTATAAGCATCGAAAGATGCTTTTAAGCGCTCACCGCGGTAATCAATGGCGGCAGATAAAAAGTCACGCTTTTTCGACTGTCCATTTAGTGTCGTATCGCCATCACTATACGCATGGTTAACGCGTAAACCCCATTCATTGTCTTCACCAAACCGCCTTCCTACATCCACGGCGGTACTCAGTTGGCTATCACTTTGATAACCAACCGTTACTT
Source organism: Leeia speluncae (assembly GCF_020564625.1). Taxonomy (NCBI): domain Bacteria; kingdom Pseudomonadati; phylum Pseudomonadota; class Betaproteobacteria; order Neisseriales; family Leeiaceae; genus Leeia; species Leeia speluncae. The sequence goes on along the minus strand of NZ_JAJBZT010000007.1, from coordinate 196,412 downwards.
GCGTCAGTGGCGTATCTGATGCCCGTTTTGGCACCAGATTAATCACCCCACCAACCCCACCGCTCGGAGCCATGCCACTAAATAATGCACTTGGCCCTTTTAATACCTCAACTCTTTCAATGTATTCAACAGGGGTATGGCCAGATGGTGCTAAACCATACATCCCGTTAATCGCTAAATCATTTGCACTAACGTCAAAGCCACGAATTCGATAATTTTCATAGGCATGTCCGCTAGAGGTAGTAAACCGCACAGAAGGATCACTTTGCAACACATCTGCTAGTGTTTTGGCTTGCTGATCTTTAATCAGTTGTTCGGTGTAGCTGGTCACGCTAAATGGCGTGTCCATAATCGACTGATTACCCAATGCCCCTAGTTTTGCGCCAGTTGCCACTTGGCCACCAGCATAAGGCGCTGGCGAATCGGTTGATGGATTGGCGGTTGCTGTTACTTTGACAACAGGAAGAATTGTTATATCGGTGGTGGAATCTTTGGTGGTTTCTTCCGCCAGCAACAATGGTGGAAAACTAGCAACTGTCAACGCCAGTGCAATGGGCGTCATGCGCAGCATCATGCATCTCCTTATTAGAACGCTACAAGGTATGGCACTGGCTGGCGACGGCTGGCTTGTGCAAATTGTCTTTATTTAATGGTCGGCAAAAATCCAATAAATTGCTTACTGGATAGTTTCAACGCGAGGCAGGATTTTATTGCAAATGAGAATTAATTGCAATTATAATATGACTTTGATATAGAAAATATGAATAAAAATATCAATTCAACCCAATTTCCATTGTCACTTTCGAAACGCAAAATGATAACAAGTGGGTTGCCCCACTTGCTTAAACAGGGCTTAGCGTATGAGATTCACAGTACCTTAAAATAGCGTCGGCTCTGTCTGGAGACAACGCTCTAGCATGACCCCAGCCACCTTCTTCTTGGCAGACTTTTTCCGCAAACTGAATACCCGCCTGCGTTGCATCAGGTAATGACTGGTTAGTGATATAGCTAGCCAAGAAACCAGCAATAAAGCCATCTCCTGCACCAAGCGTATCGACAACGTTAATGGGCTCTCCTTTTGCCTTCACAAAGCCAAGCCTAGATTTCACCATCACACCATCTGCACCCATCGTCGCAATTGCTACTTTCGCACCGGCTTGTAGCATCTTTTCTAATTGCGCTTGAATGAGGGTTTCAGAAGAACCAGCCAAAGAAATGATCCCCACTTCTATATACGGACAAATATCCGTTAAAAAGCGATCCTTCCACTCATCTGAGAAATCAAAAGAAACGCGTAAACCCATGCGCTGAAAAGCTGGCAAGTACTTTACGGTATGGCTGTAAATACTGGTATGAATCATCGCAAAGCTAGCCAAATACGCTTGTTGTGCTTCGTTTAATACTAACTTTGCCGATGCGCCTTGATCACTGCCAATAAATACGCGGTTACCTGCTTCGTGCCGAACACATGTCCAAGCTGTAGACGTTTGCTTATCTGTTTGCACATAGGCAGTCTCTACCTTTTCGGTTTGCAAGGCCGTTTTTAGCCAAGCACCTTCTGCATCCTCCCCTACTCTGCCCAAGTACGCAGCGCGCATCCCTAGCCTAGCGGCAAATACAGCCACATTCACTGCATTACCGCCGGGGAATTCTTTTGCTTGGTCTAAGTACACATCAAATGTGTTATCCCCCAAACCTAAAATACTATTCATCTTAATACTCCGTTTTCCACATATAGCGGCGTGTGGTGAGCGGTTGGTTTTTTAATACCGATAAATGATAGGCAAATTGCTCTGCGGCAATCCCCACTACATACGGAGCAACAATTGCGCGGATTTCGGGTGCAATCCCTTCCATAGGGAAGTCTTTTGAATCATAGATCATTAAACGGCTTGTGTATTTTTGGCAAAAGGTAACCACACGTTCCATTTGTGGGCGAGATGGGTCTTCACCCAAATACAGCATTAACGGTGTGGTTTCATCAATTATCTCGAATGGCCCATGAAAGAACTCTGCCGCCTCTAAAGCGTGGCTATGTAACCACTGGCTTTCTGCCAACACACACGTCCCGTGTACATAAGCCGCCGTAAACATCGGGCCAGATCCTAGGTGATACAAGATTTGGTCATTCAGAAAAGCACTGGCCTCTTTCAAACCTCTGTCTGAACTAGCAATGGCAGCATCAGCTAACACGGTTGGTAAATTGGCTAAAGAAACAACCAGCTTATCTAACAATGGCCACTGATCTTTTTCTGCCAATACCCCTCCAACCAATGCTTGCAGCAGCATAAAGCAGCCAAAGTAAGCATCATTGGTTTTCCCCGTAAAAAACACATGGTCTACCAACTGAGCAAGTGGTAAATCTGCATGCTGGGTTACCGCTACCGTTTTGCATGGTTTGTCTTTCACAAAATTCGCTGCTGCTAATGTTTCTTTCGTCGTACCAGATTTAGATGCCAATACCACCAAGGTACGCTCGTTCATCCGTGGCGGATTCATATCCATAAATTCTGCAGGGAAATAACGGCGTACTTCAATGCTTGGGCTAATGGCCTCTATCCAATACTGTAGACCTAACATGGTACGGTTTGGCGCGCCGCAAGAAACGAAGTAAATCCGATCGATGTCTTTAGCTATCTCCCTACCAAAAGCAGCCGCAGCAGATAAACCATCTACGGCACCAGACAAGGAAGACACAAATTTTGCTTTATCTATCTGCATATACGCCCCAAATTTCCTGTATTGTTTAGACCATCATTTAGACCACAGAAAACGTTATATCAGTTACCGTTTTTGCAATCAAAGGTTAGACTAAAAATACAGAGAAACCACGGTAATGGTCTAACTAACTTGCAAAACATATAAATAGATAAACATTTTATTTCAATTACTTATAAAGTATATTTAAAGTAATACATAAATAAATTACTAGACCATAAAAATGACCATCAACCCCATCATCCGAGAAGAAAAGCGCGTGTCCCAAAAGGCTAAACAAGCCCTGCTACAGCTTTTACAAACACCAGAATATGCACCAGGCAACCAGATTCCAGCAGAAAGAGATTTAGCCAGTTTTCTTCAAATCAGCCGGATGACATTACGAAAAGCAATAGAACAACTGATTGAAGAAGGCCGGTTAGAACGCAGAAGCAACCGAGGCACGTTTGTTACCCCAATCGAAGTTAGCCGCTCGATGAGCCACCCGCAAAGCCTTTCTCGTATGCTAGAAATTTCGGGCAGCAAAGCGGGAAGTCGGCTACTCAGCTTTCAGCACCAAGCGGCCAACCCATTCATTAATCAGCAACTTCACATCGCCAAAGAAGCAGAATTAGTGGTGATCAAACGCTTAAGAACGGTAGATGACAAACCATTTTGCATTGAAACCAGTTATTTCCCTAGCCAACTTCTGCCAGGCATCACAGAAGAATCTATTGCGGCGGCCTCCTCTTTATACCAACTCTTATTTACGCAGTACGGTTTTATTCAAGGAGGAGATACTGGCGAAATTGTCTGTACAGAATTGTCCGATGAAGACGCAACCCACCTTGGCCTACCAGCCAATAGCCTTGCCCTTACCTACCGAGGCATCATCGTGGACCAAGCAGGCAAGCCAATCGAATATGTGGTCTCGCAAAACCACCCACAACGGGTAAGTTTTAAAATAGAGAACTCTAGATACAGCAAATAATCACCTCGCATTTATGCAGGGTTTTCCTATACTGAAAGGGACATAAGACACCTTCCCCCACTTTATAGAAGAAGTTAATTGAAGACCCTATCCCTACTATTAGCGGGTTTCATTTGCTGCCTACCCATCTTAGAAGCGTATGCAGCGCCTAGAGTATTACTCCCTGCGATTCGGCCTTTTGCCTATGAAGAAAATGGAGAAGTTAAAGGGTTTGACGCAGATCTACTAGAAGCAATCAACAAACAACTAGGCTTAAAACTAAAAGGCGAAGTCGTCCCCCTACCCCGCATTTTGCTTTACATGGACACAACGCCAGAGATTGTTACCTTTATCGCCAGAACACCAGAACGAGAAAAACTTGGCATCTGGTTAAATAAAGTTTTCGAACAACCCTATGTACTAATTAGCCTAACCACTACCACCAAACGCCCCAAAAACTTAGCTGATGCAAAGAACTTCTCCGTTGGCGTCGCCAAAGGATCTATTGGCGAACAAATCGCCACCAAAGCAGAACTGAAACAAATCGATGTATCGCAAGACGAAGTCACCAATGCAAAAAAGCTAATCGCCGGCAGAATAGATGTTTGGCTAGCTACCAACCTAGCCGCCATGAACGCGCTTAAAACCCTATCGCTGACGAGAGAATCGGTTTACATGAGCTACCCAGTCGCCCAATATGAAACTTGGATGGCGGTCACTAAAGACTGGACACCCCAGCAACGGCAACAATGGCAAAAAGCCCTAAATGAGTTAACGGATTCAGGAGAACTACAGCGGCTGAAAACCAAGTGGGGATTGATTTGGTGAGATCGTTAATAAAAGCTTACTAAGCATTTACGATCTACCTGTTAAGTTCTGTTATTGATGGCTAGAATAAGACATTGCAGACAGTCACAGGATTATGTGAAGTAGTCTGCATTATCTTATTTCAAAGGGCTGTTCAAAAGGAAAAGGCCCGCTTATCTACTCGAAACTAGACTTTGTGGCAAATAATTGCAAGATTATAGAAGATTCCGCTCTCTAGCCATTTGCTCTAGTCGATTTCGGAAAGCATTTACCATTTGGTTTGTGAAAACTGAGAGTTGCTCAAGGACTAGATCCCGATTTGAGGGATCGTCAAGGTCGCCTAAAGAAACCTTAGGTGTAGCAATCCATACTTTGTTATTGCCTTCGATTTGCCATGTGATGCCCGGAACTATGCGCTCGATTTCTTCTCGTTGGCTATAAAGAGCCTCATAAATTTCACGAGCAGGAGAAAAATCACGTGAGAAGGTCAGAAACACACCTCCTTCATTGGAGGATCGTGCTAGATAGGTACTGATCCATGCACGACATCGACCTGGTGGCTGATGAAATGCGACATTTGTAGATCTGCACTTGGTAGGTCTGGGTTGCTGCATATCATCAAGTTGCAAGATCTGCAGAAACTCTCCCCAAAAGTTCTCTAGCCAGTCTGCTGTTTCCTGACTTTGTTTTGCACGAATTGGGTCAACTGGAACTTCCGTCGTCTCATCGGAAGTTCCGATTGAATCAGTTGTTTGCCCAACAAATACTGTACGAGTTAGCAATTCGGTTTTTGCGAGAATCCTCGGTTGTAGCAGCGTAGACTGATCTGGAAGAGAATAGGCTGCAACCTCAACTAACGCGAGCGTAAATCGGAGATTGCCAAATCGCTCAATAAACCCTACCAGAGTTTCTGCACCATAGCGAATTCCATCCCCGGCAATTAGCAATAAAAAATCACCGTCTCTTAAACTTCTATTGATCCCATCTATAAAACTTGCTTCATCCAGCATTGGTACGGCACGATTAACGGATTCGAGTAAATGCCTAGGCCCCATTTTGCTTGCCATAGCAGTTTGCCGTACCAGATCTTCGTAAGACCATGCAGTCAGCTCTTTTGCATAGTCCAAAATTTGCGCCACTACCGTGCGACGAGCTTCTGAATTCCGCCACAGCTTGGTCTCGACAATCACGAGTTGGCCGGTAGGCGTCACATACAAGATATCTGCCGGACCAGCCCCCGTTTCCAACTCCATACATATGGGAATCAAGATGCCAATGTGCGGATCTATCTCGCGAACAGGAAGACATCCGGGTTGCTGAAAAAGTAGCTCTTGCAGCCATCTCTCATCAAAGCCAGAACCTCCCTTACCCGATAGTTCAATGCGTTTGCATACATGGGTTTTACCATCGCTACTCACAACAAAGGGGCTGGTAAAGGCACTCATGGGTCTCCATGTTCAATCGATAATTTCACAAAACGATTCAGCTCTCGGGCCAATTGCCTTACAGGCTGATCTAATTTCGTGAAATTTGCTAATGTTAATATCATTAATTCCTATATACCAATAGCAAGTTATAGCTTAGAAGTTGCTGAAAAAACCGTTAGTGTTCTTCTGCACTGTAATTGGCTCGATAAGTAGGCGCTTTGTCTTCGACTCTGGGGGAATTCTACTTTTGTCTGGCTTGTTTGGATCTCTAGTGTAAAGCTGTTTATTGTTAACCACCTTCAGAACTATCGCTTGGCCGAAAGCAGTCCTTACATATTTCTCAGATATTAAAATAATGAAAACAAACGTTTTAGCCTAACCAATACATCAAAAGAACAAAGATAAGGCAAGTGGCTACCATCAATAAAGATGGGATCAATTTATCCATTCTCAATCATTTCTTTTCATCAATTAACTAATCCTGTAGACCATTCAAAATAGCCATATCTATTTAAGTGTATAGCCACATCTCTTACTTGAATTTCTATAGGTTAATGTTCTTAACTATTACAACTCTTTTTTGTTAGTCAGATTCGCAATAAAAAAATGTTAACAATTTTAATGTCAACATTTTGCTTGGTTTATGCTTCCTTTAGAGGTTGCCGTTCTTTTAAAACAGCCACTTAACCACAAAACATGGCTAAGCACAGCCATTCTAGCCAGAAAATCTTTACAGCATATTCCAACGGATTGAAGATGCTACTAGATGACTAATTAGTCACCAAATGTTTATTTTTAGTGAATAGCAAATTTACAAATACGATCTAGTTTGTTGATTGTTTTATTATTTTTCCAATCGCACCAATGCTAATGTTTTAAATCAATTCCATTAAGAATGGTAATGCATTTAAATGATTGAGCTTTTAGAACAACAGAGATTAACGTTACGTCAGAATAAAGATTCGCTTACCGCGCAAGCGCTGCTCGATAGGCGTGATCAAGTTTGGTTGCCTTATGATAGGGTCGCAGCCAAACAGCAGGCGAGTGAATTTAGGCTGTTATCTACTTCGGTAAAGATTAATAATGCGCATCTTCAGCGATTTAGGCTGGATTACAGCAAGATACATAATCTGTTAATTATCAATGGGATGGGTATTACATTAGGCGATTCAATTATTGGCATGTCTGTGCTGATGTGGTTGTTAGATACTTACCCTCACTTACATATTACGCTTTGGCGATCTTCATTTACCCCTTCTTATGTTGAAGCACTTTACATTAACCGTTCTAATCGGCTCCATATAAAACATCTCCCTTGTCCTGCTAATCGTATTTCAGATTTTGATGCGTCTATCGATTTATCTGACTTTATGTTCCGGCCAGATTTTGACAATCTAGCCATGATTGATTTCTTTTTAGAAAGTCTGGGATTAGACCCATTCATGATGCCAGTTAGTGAAAAAGCGAATACGTGGTTATCACGTGCGTTTTCTTTTAATAATCATGAAGTGCCGTATGTCCTATTTTGCCCTAGGTCTTGCGCAAAACTGCGGAGTATTCCTGAAGCATTTCATTTTGAAATCATTGATCAAATCTGGAAGAAATACGGTATTCCTATCAAAGGGTTTTCTAATGCCAAGCATCCTCAATTTACCGATTTAAGCAATGATTCCCGCACGCTAAATGACTATGCAAAACATATTTCTAATGCTACTTGTGTCATCACCACAGATTCTGCCTCTGTCCACTTAGCAGCTGGTTTCCACATTCCTACTATCGCTTATTTTGTCAGTATTAAAGCGGTAAAAAGAACCAGAGACTACCCGATGTGTAGCAGCATTAATTTAGATCAATTAAATATGTTGGATGGACTGCATACGACAGATGACCCAGACCTGCTTAACTATGCATGTTCACTTTGGGAAGGCATACAGTTGCCTTAAATACTTGGGGAATTTGCGCGTACATCTAGGGTTGGTGAAATGTATTGCTAATTTGCCAATGGCAAAACAGAGAATACCAACCTAATGACGAATAATTAGGTTGGTAGCTTTTGGTAAACCGACTACTTACCCTTTATGTACATAAGGTAGTTTTCCGATAGCAGACACTACTGCATTGGCCCCTTCGCTAATCTGGCGGATGGTTTCGCCGGTAGCCATGGTGATGTCTACACTACTCCCAACTTCAGATTGAATTAGCCCCATGCTTTGAACGGCAATAGATGTTTTAGATTGAATGTCGGAAATGGTTTTAGAAATTTCTGCGGTAGATTGGCCGGTTCTTTCGGATAGTTTTCTGACTTCATCTGCCACCACCGCAAAACCACGACCGGTTTCCCCTGCCCTAGCGGCTTCAATCGCAGCATTTAGCGCGAGCAAATTGGTCTGATCGGCAATTTCTTTAATGGTGTTGACGATAGAGGTAATCTCTTGCGATTTTTGGCCAAGCTCGTGAATATTAGATGAGGCGGCATCAATATTAGCAGACATAGAGCGGATGGCTTTCACACTATTGTCTACGTTCTGGACTCCCGTTTCCGCCCAAGATTGGGTTTGCTGAGAGGTGGTAAAGGCAAATAATGCACTGTCTCTCTCTAGCTGATTTTGCTCTATCTGGGCGGTAATATCGGTGGCGAATTTAATCACACTAACCACATGGCCTTGATCATCAAATACCGGGTTGTAGCTAGCTTCTAACCAGATTTGCTTACCAGATTTACTGACACGCTCGAATTTCCCTGTCATTAGTTGGCCACGGGATAACGATGACCAAAATTGCTGATATTCAGGGCTAGAGACAATGGCTGAGGAACAGAAAATTTGATGGTGCTTACCAATCAGCTCGGATTTGCTATAGCCCATGGTGCTAAGGAAATTATCATTACACTCTTTCACAATGCCATCTACTGTAAATTCGATAACGGCCATTGCGCGGTTAATAGACGCAAGAATGGCTTTATTTCTGCCGGAAGATAGGATCGCCTCGGTGACATCACTCGCAATTTTAATCACGCCAGTGACTTGGTTTTGCGCATTGATGATGGGTGTGTAGGTAGCTTCTAACCACACTGGTTCATGGCTGGATTTTAGACGCTTTACTACCCCCTGAAACGGCGAACCATTTCTTAGGTTGGTCCAAAACTGCTGGTATTCGGACGATTGGGTGTAGCTAGGCTCGCAAAACTCGCTGTGAGATTTACCAATGACTTGCGAAGGGTTGCCAAAACCCATGGTGGCGGCAAAAAGTGAGTTCGCTTGAACCACCTTGCCAGATAAATCAAACTCTACAAATGCCGTTGCCCGGTCTAGCGCAGTGAGAATGGCTTGTTGGCGCTGTAACTGTTGTGTTAATTCAGCGATTTGTTCTTTTTCTTTGCGATTAAACATACTGCGAGACCCTATGAAAATACGTGGATGAGAAATAAAGAATGCAGTGGGCTAACTTGATTATATTTATTTGTTTTTACATTTAACTGTAATTTATTTGCACTCTAGAGCGAGTCAACTGTAGTGTCAATGTAGTAATTGTCACAAATCGTAAGATTCCGCTGAATGGCGGTATAGCGTGGATTGCAGATTATTGGTGAGTGCGCAGTTTGGCGATGTCTAGCAGATGAATAATGCGGTTTTCTACATTGATTAAGCCTTCGTTACTGAGCTGATTCAGCGTTCGAGATAGGCTTTCTGGCGTAAGGTTTAGGCGAGAAGCAATAACGTTCTTAGAGGCGGGTAATTCGATATACCCAGTGTTGCCATCTTCCCCTCTGATATCAGCATTCAGTAAAAAGCCAATGACGCGCTGCAAGCCATTTGAGAGGCTATAAGATTCTACATCTAGTACGAGTTCATGAAGCCGGAGCGATAAACCAGCTAGCATCTTTTTAGCAATAGAAACATCTCTACTGAGTGCATTGAAAATAGCTTGTTTCTCTATGTGTAGTACGACAGAGTCAACCAAGGCTTGAGCAAATACGGGATATGCGCGGTCTAAAAAGACTACTGCCTCGCCAAAGGTTTGCCTAGGCCCAAACATTTCCAAGACTTTTTCTTGCCCTTGCGGATTAATCACGCCGAGTTTGATTTGCCCAATCACCACTAGGTGAATCCCTGTGGGCATATCGCCTTTACTGAATAAAAGCTCTCCTTTCGAGACACGGATTTCTGTCGTCGCTTGGAAAACTTCATCTAATTGGATATCGGATAACTGCTGGAATAAAGGGGCTTTTTGTAAAACCCCTTTCACATCTAATCGACTAGCCATTGTAGATCCACCTATTCGGAAGATTGATGATTGTATCGACTATCTGAAAGATTGTGTGAGACGCTTCAAACTAGGCTAGCCGCCTGTTTGTGACATAAAACGAAGGATTTTTTTCGGTTGTTCGACAAAGTCATGCTTAGCTGGTTTAAGGGCAATGGCTTCGATAATTGCGGCTTCTAATTCTGCATCTGTCGCGCCACTACGCAATAGTGGGCGGAATTCATATTTAAACTCTTGGCCAAGGCAAAGATATAGCGTGCCATCAACCGATAGTCGCACACGGTTGCAAGTAGCACAGAAGTGTTGCGACAAGGGCGTGATGAAGCCAATTTGCCCATTGCCATCCGCCGTTTGCCAATATCTAGCAGGCCCGCCACCCAATTCGGTATGGCATGGTTGCAAATGAAGACGTTCAACCAAGCGCTCACGTATTGGTTGTAGAGAGACGAACTCGGTATTTTGACCGGTTTCCCCCATTGGCATGGCTTCAATAAACCGTAGAACAAACCCATTAACCAGGCAGAAATCTGCCATTTGATCTACTTCGTGGTCATTCACCCCTTTCATGACCACCATATTGATCTTAATTGGGGCGATACCAGCTGCTTTGGCGGCAAACAAGCCATCCATCACTTGTTCTAAAACATTTCTACCAGCCACGGTTTCAACACAGCCTTTATCTAAAGAATCTAGGCTGACGTTAATGCGGTTTACCCCCGCTGCAGCCAATTGCCCTGCAACGTTAGAAAGTTGTGTACCGTTGGTAGAAAGAGATAGGTCTTCAATGCCTGGAAGACTAGATAATCGCTTGGCGAGTTGATCTACATTTTTACGAAGTAGCGGTTCGCCCCCCGTTAGACGGACTCTACGCAAGCCTAAACGTGCAAATGCACCAATCAGGCGTTCTATCTCGTCAAAAGTAAGCCAATGCTTTGGTTCTTCAAAGCCTTTAAAGCCTTTTGGGATGCAATAGCTACAGCGAAGATCGCACCTGTCTGTCACAGAAAGACGCAGGTATTCCAGCACACGTCCGTGTGGGTCGATTAAGGCGCGATTAGATAGCGTGGTGTTCATGTCTGTCTGCAGGTACGGCATGAAAAATCATTGATATTGCATCGTAACGTGCCCTGACAGTTAAAACAACATTCATACGACGATTTACCGTCGGTAATAGACATAAAGCACCATTTCGGTGCTTTGCGTTAGATCAATCAATGCAGATTTGCCTTAGCTAGAACGTCACACGTAATCAAATAAATTTGATCAACAATCGCTCAATCTAACTGGAAAAAAATGAGTTTTTCCACTATAGCTTAAGTTGATATGCAAATTTCATGCAACGATGGGACAAAAATGAGCATTGAAGGTAAAACCTACATCGTAGGTATTGGCGCTTCCGCCGGTGGTTTAGAAGCAGTGACGAAGTTGATTGCGAATCTATCCCCAACACTACCTTGTGCTTATGTCCTTCTTCAGCATTTATCCCCCACTTATAAAAGCATGATGGTGGATATTCTATCCAGAGAAACCGTATTAAGCGTTATTGAAGCGACTGACGGGTTGCAGTTAAAAGCCGGGATGCTTTGTGTGATTCCAGCTAGTTATAACGCTATCTTAGAAAAAGGGGTAATTCGTCTTTCGTTAGCACCACCAGAATCTTCACCCAAACCTTCAATAAACCAGTTCTTCTGCTCTTTAGCCGAAGAGGAAGCCACTGCTGCTACGGGCATTTTGTTATCCGGCACCGGGTCAGATGGCGTTGCGGGCTTACGTGCGATTCAAACTGCAGGCGGTCATACGTTGGTGCAATTACCCGAAACCGCAAAATACGAAGGGATGCCTCAGTCTGCAATAGATGCAGGGGTTGCTGATCATATCGCCTCTCCAGAAGATTTGCCCGCCGCGCTGCAAATGATTTTATCTCTAGAGACTGCAGATACATTACCGCCAGAACAAGATTTGCTAGGGCAATTGCTCAGCAAATTAAAATCACAAATTCACTATGATTTCACGGGATATAAAATTGGTACATTGATGCGTCGCATTCGCCGACGTGAAATTGCCACAGGCAATTTTGATCTCAACACTTACCTAAACTGGGTAGACCAACATCCTGAGGAACTAGATTTACTTGCCAAAGATATTTTGATTTCTGTTACCGCATTTTTCCGTGATCATGATGCATTTGACGCTTTGCGTGACGCGATCAACCTTCTTTGCCAGTCACGTAAAGATGGTGGCGACATTAGAGTGTGGGTAGCCGGTTGTGCCAGTGGCGAGGAAGTCTATTCGATTGCCATGTTAATTGCAGAATCGCTATATCAGCTGGGAATTGCACCTCCAGTACAAATCTTTGCGACCGATGTGGATGATGATGCACTCAATATTGCGCGAAGAGGGATTTACCCTCAGATTGCAATGAATATTGTCCCGATGGAAATGCGAGAAAAGTATTTCAACGCAGTAGGCAGTAATTATGAGGCAAAAAAATCTCTGCGAGACATGATTGTGTTTGCAAAGCACAATCTCGTTACAGACCCGCCCTTTTTTCGCTTAGATTTAGTTTCTTGCCGTAATGTACTTATTTATTTTGATGCAGTGTTACAAGCAAAAGTACTAAAAACGTTTCAGTTTGGTCTAAAAAAAGAAGGATTATTATTTTTAGGTCGATCTGAAAGTATCGGTCAATCCGATAATTGTTTTTCTCCTATTAACCGTCGGGAGCGTTTGTATAAAAAAACGGGAGATAATCCGACAGAGTTGATTTTCAACCCAAGTGAATCAAAAGTTGAGATTCCCATGGTGCGAAAAGATCGTCGGATGGAGATGCTGCTTACAGGGATAGTGCAACAGCTAGGCGTCACGTGCGTGTTGTGTGATCGAGATGGTGCAATTCAACATGCAGCAGGTCAAGTAGACAAATTTCTGAAGTTTCCAGAAGGTGCAACAAGATGTATTGCCTCTGAAGTCATCTTACCTGCTCTTCGAGGAGAACTTTTATCGATGATGCACCGTGCTAGGCAAGAAAACCAGGCGCAGCACGGCCGCCAGCGCAAACTCGAATCTGAATGGGTGTATTTGTTGGTCTCCCCACTTCATGATGCCGGTACGCAATACACCTTGGTATTGATTATTCCGGTAGAAGCTGTGCTACCGGATGAAATGCGCCCTGTCTCACAAACCCTAGAAATGGAAGACGAACTGCTCGTTACCAGAGAGCATTTGCAAACCCTTGTGGAGGAAATGGCGACCTCCAATGAAGAGATGCAAACACTCAATGAAGAAGCACAAGCAGCGAATGAAGAATTACAAGCCACCAACGAAGAACTTGAAGCGGCTAACCAAGAATTACAAGCCACAAACGAAGAGTTAATTAGCCTAAATGAAGAGTTAAATGTCAAAACTTACGAGCTTGGCATACTAACCGAAGAATATGTGCATTTATATGATGCTTTGCATTTTCCCATTATGGTATTTGATCAGCACGCGGAGCTCATTCGTTTTAATAAGAGTGCGGCAAAAGCATGTGACTTACGTACAACCGCACTAAACCAAAACGTGCACAGTCTGCGCCTGCCTAGCAAACTTGCCGAGCTGCCAGCAAAGCTTTATCAGGTCATTGAGCATGGGGAAATTATCGAAGAAATTATCTCAGACCTAGAGCAAGTTCAACGTCTAGTGATTACCCCTGGTTTTGACTCTGATGGTCATATTCGCACCCTAGTAACGTGCCTAATCGATATTACTGACGTTGCAAAAACACAATCTCAGCTAATGGCTTCACAAAATCGCCTACTTGCGTTGATGGAAAAAACAACGGTGATCTTTGCGATGAAGGATTTGCATGGACATTATCAATATGCAAATAGCCGTTTTTTAATGTTTTTTGGATTATCAGCCGATGAATATCAAGGAAAATCCAATTTTTCTTTGATGTCTGCAGACATAGCTACCTCTTTATGGGAGTTAGACCTTAGAGCGTTGCGTACCGGTGAATCGTGTTCTGGTGAACATATGATTCCTGGTAAAGATGGGCCGAGATATTTAAAAACTGTCCACCAAATTCTCCATGATATCAATGGCGAACCTAGTGCTTTTATTATCGAAGCCGAGGATATCACCCTATCTAAACAAGCCGCAGAGCAACTAAGAATTAATGCGCAAGTGTTTGAACAGGCGGGTGAAGCCATTGTAGTGACAGATTCAAATGCGATTATCCAGACGGTGAATACAGCCTTTCAACGGATCACAGGTTATGGCTCAGAGGCAATTGGTCAGCCGCTACAATTTCTAAAATCAGAGAAACATTCTGAAGTCTTTTATCAGCAACTTTGGGCTTCGCTCAAGGAAAAAGGATTTTGGCAGGGGGAAATTTGGAATAAGCATCGATCAGGTGAAGAATACCCTTGCTGGCTAACCATTAACCTACTAGATGATAATCACGGCAATACGGAGCATTTTATTGCGATCTTCTCTGATATTGCGGAGATCAAGACATCTCAGCAAAAAGCAGAGTACCTATCTACCCATGATGCATTAACCGGGTTGCCTAATCGCGCTTTATTTAATGATCGCTTAAAACACGACCTTGCGACGGCAAGTAGAAACAAACAACAATTAGCATTGCTGTTTATTGATTTAGATGACTTTAAGACGATTAACGATACCTTAGGACATGATGTTGGTGACGAACTATTGCGAGAAGCGGCCAATCGACTCCGTGCAGTCGTAAGAGATGTAGATACCGTAGCAAGACTGGGAGGTGATGAATTTACGGCTATTTTATCGGATTGCACCCCTACGTCGGTCAGTGAAGTGGCTAACCGTATTTTAAATGATCTATCCGCTTCATTTATTGTTCAGGGACGTACCTTATTTGTATCAGCCAGTATCGGCGTTGCGTTTTATCCCGATGATCACCAAGATGCAACTAGCTTGGTGCGCTCTGCTGATGCGGCAATGTATAGAGCAAAAGAGTTGGGCCGAAATCGGGTTGAGTTTTATCGTGCAGATTTACAAGTAAGGCTCATGAAACGCGCTATTTTAGAGGGCGCACTGAGAGAAGCCATGCGTAAAAATCGCTTACGCTTAGTGTTCCAACCAAAATATGCAATCGCTCATCAACCCTTATTAATTGGTGCAGAGGCATTGCTTCGCTGGCAAGACCCTGAACTAGGCAATGTACCACCAGCAGAGTTTATCCCTGTTGCAGAGGCATCTGGATTAGTGATCGAATTAACGCAAACAGTGGAGATGCTTTTAATTAACCAATTGATAGCATGGCAAGCCCAAGGCTTTGTGATTCCTCCAATTGCGTTTAACGTATCCGCACGCTCTATCCGTGAGCCCATGTTTGCTAGTAAATTAATTGATAAAATCATGAATGCCAACATTTCCACTCAATTGATTCAAGTAGAAATTACCGAAGGTGCATTGCTAGAAAATAGCCAAGTAGTCACATCCAACTTAGACGAATTGAATTGTGCGGGGGTAAATATTGCGATCGATGACTTTGGCACTGGATACTCCTCATTATCTTATCTAAAACGTTTACCTTTGCATGAATTAAAAATAGACAAGAGTTTTGTAGATGGGTTGGGTAAAGACCCTGAAGACGAGGCAATTGCTAAGGCGGTACTAGGATTAGCCAAAGCATTAGATTTACATACGATTGCAGAAGGTGTGGAATCTGATGAGCAGCTAAACTGGCTTGTGCAACATGACTGTGATTCCGTGCAAGGATATTTACTCAGCCGTCCTCTAGAATCGTCTGCATTTGAGGCCCTACTGCGTGCAGAAGGGGCTACCGCATGAACCATATTGAGCAGATATCGACTTGTGAGCAAGAGTTATTACATTTGTCGGGCCATATTTTGTCGCATGGCACATTGATAGTTGCCAATGAAGCGGGATGCATTACCCATTATGCTAAGAATATAGCCGACTTTTTCATTTACCCTCCTACCCTTCATAGTCAATTACCAGATGAACTACAGGTGTTGGCTTCGCAATTATCCAAAGAACCCGGAAAAAGGTTAATCGTTGAGCACTTGCAAAACGGTATGCGACAGCAAGTCGATGTCATCATTAGCCGTGGGGAAAATGGTCAAATTATTTTAGAGTTCCTGTCTTCTAGAGCAACAGATATTCGGAATCGTTTATACATGGGCTTACCTGTGATGATTCAGGATGAAGAGAGCCTGTTAGAAGCAAGGAAGATTCTAGTCAATCGGGTTGCCGAATTGACCGGATTTCAGCGGGTGATGTACTACCTTTTCCATGATAATGGTGATGGTGAAGTGGTGGCGGAAGCCCGATTAACCGATGCATATGGCAGTTATTTGGGATTGAGATTCCCCGATTCAGATATTCCGCATATTGCTAGGGCCTTGTACATCAAAAACCCTTGGCGCTTGATTCCAGACGTAGTGGCTGATGCCGTTCCTATTGTAGGCGAAGAAACGCCGGTTGATCTGAGTTTTACCGATTTACGCAGCGTATCGGAAATGCATCGAGTGTATTTGCAAAATATGGGGGTACGGGCATCGTTATCATTCCCAATTGTAGTGAGTGGAAAGTTATTTGCCCTAATTGCAGCTCACCATCAGATGGCCGCCTATCCAACTGTTCACGAATTACAGCTTGCTCAGAGTGAAGTAAAAAACCATACCCTCACCTTAATCAGCTATCTATCTCAACGCCGTCTTCGCTTAATAGATAGCATCGCACAACGATTTAAACCCTTTGAACAAATCCTACAAAGACATGGAGATTTAGGTACTGCATGGCCTGAGCTTGGTGCTTGGCTAATCGAAGAATTCAATGCCGATGGAGCCATTTTGGTGCAAAACAATCTGGCGCTTGGGGTTGGTTTGTGTTTTTCGTCTGAAGCATTAGATTATTTGGATCATTGGTTTGTTACTGAACAATCCGAGTTGATCTGGTCTAGTGATCACTTACATAAACAAGTAGATGGTATGCCTTTATCTGAGATTGCCGGGGTGCTAGCCATTAAGTTTGGACGACCGCAAGGCGACTCACAAGCACAAACAAGGGTATACCTAACCCGCGCAGAATACGTGTACGAGGTCGAATGGGGAGGAACTCCCGAAAAACCGATCGAGTACCATGATGGGTTACTTGGTATTGCTCCAAGGCGCTCATTTGAAAAATGGGTGGAAAAACGATTAGGGTATAGCCGTCCTTGGACGAATGAGAACCGATTGTTTGCACTCAAATGCCGAGAAACACTTTTGCAAGAAAAAAAGCGATGAAAATGCCTGCCGGTATATTCCCTGACATGGCGAAGCAGTTGAAATCGGCTACAACCGATTTTCACCGAGCGTTAGATCATCATGAAATGTTGCGCGGTCTGCTGAGCACGCCTATTAGTGAAGTGAATTATACGATCGCATTAACAGCGCTATTTGGCCCAACAGAAGCACTCGAAATTGCATTATCCGACTATCTGCCATTAGAAAAATTCTCACCTCGTGCAGCCTTAATAGCCAAAGACTTGCAAGACTTGAAAGCACAGTTATTACCATGTTCAATTCCCTTACCCACTTTTGAGAGTGAGTCAGCAATTGTCGGTGGCTTATATGTATTAGAAGGTTCGCATCTTGGTGGTAGTGTTATTGCAAAACATTTGCATCACCATTCAACCATTTCACTGCCGTGCCGTTTTTTTTCAGAATCAGAGGGATATACGCGCTGGCAACGTTTTTGGAATTATCTTACGCCACGCCTGCCTCATCTCAATCAGGAAGATGCCACAGAAGCCGCAAAAGCGACATTTTCTTTTTTTATTGCCCATTTTGATGAATGTGCAAAGCTTAATCGTACTCGGAAAGCTCAATTAAATTCCCATCTGGGTCTCTGACATACACTGAAGTAATTTTCCCCACTGCGCCAGTTCTGGTAACAGGGCCTTCTTCTATTGCAATGTGATGCGTCTGTAACTGTGCGACCACATCAGCTAACGGCAGACTCACAATAAAGCATAGATCTAGCGCACCTGGTGTGGGGAGTGTGGCTTTGGGTAGAAATTCCTTTCCTTTTTCATGGATATTGATTTTCTGAAAACCAAACTTGAACGCTAGTCGTTTCACGGGAGGCGTTCCGCCAATAAATTCTTCTTTTTGCATGCCAAGCACTTCGGTATAGAAATAGGTGCAAGCCGATAAGTTGGCAGTGGTAAGCACTAGATGGTCTAGGTGTTTTATCATCTGGTTTTCCGCTAAAGGTAAATGCTAGTTATACATTGGCAGTTGTAAATGTTAGTGCCGGTAAGGTGACATTAATTACCCGCTTAAAGTCTGGTAGTTTGCAGGTTTGCACCATACTTTCTAGTAGTTTCGAAACCATCCACTCCATTGGGTGAGACAAGATGGTATCTACGACACCATCGATTAACGCTTGTTGAGTAATACGCGTCAGGTCTAGGCAGATGGTAACGATATGCTTGTTTAAGGCTGTACTTTGTAGCCCTTTGATCACCCCTTCTATCCCGCCGCCAGCAACAAAAATAGCCGTTAAGTCTGGATGCTGTTTTAAGAGCTCTAAGGTTGCAGACTCTGCCAGCGCAATGTCTTCCAAGCTAACCAGTGTTTCGAGAATTTGAAAGTCTGGCGCATGCTCTCTAAAGAAAGAGCGAAAACTCATTTCACTGAGTTCTTGGCATAGATATCGATGGCTTCCCACAATTAAGCCGATCTTGCCCGGCTGAGGACAAAGTTGCTGGATATTCCATGCTGCCATACGTCCTATTTTACGGTGATCAATCCCTACAAAACCGGCACAGCTTTCTGCGGTAAGGTCGCTTAACAATGAAATCACCGGTTTACCTTTTTCCGCCAACAATTGAATGGCCTGATTCACCAGAGGATGGTCTGTTGATACCAAGGCAATTGCATCGACTTTTTCACCCAAAGTTAACAATTCGTCTGCAATGACCTGAGGACTTAAATCATCTAGATAAATAACAGATGTCTTCGCAATGGGGAACGGGCTTTGCTTGCCTTGCAATTGGATAGCGTCACCTAGGTCTTTATAAAACTGCGTCGTTTGCTTTTGCAAAATAAAGCCTAGATGCAAACCTGCACTTTGTTCTTTGATTCGATTCTTGATTAAACCCGTGCGTTGAAATCCAATTTGCTCCGCGGCTTCTAGTACTTTTTGCGCGGTTTCAGGGCGCACAGCAGCCCGTTTGTTTATGACCCGATCTACCGTTGCTACCCCTACCCCAGCGACTTTTGCCACGTCTTCCATTGTGGGTTTCATTTTTATCAATCCTTGATAGATCTATCAAACTTTGATTTTTATTTTTGATAGAAATTGAAATGCAAAATAGCCTATGTATTGCAAGTAATGTCAAGCTTAAATAATACTCTATCACACAAAGATTGTGATGAATGTGTTCATAAACAATCAACAATAATCGTGAAAAAGAGGATGATAAAATGATAGATTCTATCAAATGTAGAGATTACAGCCTGGAAGGCCCATGCGGTAAAGAAGCAGCAGACAAGGGCTTGGTATCGGCAGAATGGTTTGCTTGTACGGTAGACCGCAAGGTGATGAAACAACTCATGCAGCGGGATGATAAAAAGGCGCTTGCTTGGCTTGGGTCTTGGTTAGCTTTATTAATTGCCTTTGGTGTGTTGGCGTATTTCTCTTGGGGGACGCTGTGGGCAATTCCGGCCTTTTTTGTGTACGGCCTATTTTATGCAGCGGGAGAACATGGCTCACATGAGCTATCTCACGGCACGCCTTTTAAAACCCAATGGTTAAATACCTTCTTTTTTCAAGTGACGTCTTTTATGGCGTTACACGAAACTGTGTTTTGGCGCTGGAGCCATGCAAGGCATCATACAGATACCCTTATTGTCGGCAACGATAGAGAGATCGCCTTTCCAAGACCATTTAGCATTTTAGGTTGGTTGGCAGATTTCTTCTTTCTAAAAGCGGGCTCCATCGAGTTTTTCCGAACCATTAAGCATGCGTTTGGTGTGGTTAGCCCAGCAACACGCTCGTTTGTTCCAGCGTCAGAAATCCCGAAAATGATTTTCTCTAGCCGCATCCATACACTAATTTATGCCGCGACAGTTGCTGCATGTTTCTATAGCCAAAGCATCTTGCCCGCTATGTTTGTAGTCTTACCGCGCTTTTATGGCTCACCACTCACCCAAATTTTTAACATTACTCAGCATGCAGGTTTAGCTGAAGATGTATTAGACCACCGCCTAAATACCCGTACGGTGATCTTTAACCCAATCTCTGCCTTCATGTACATGAACATGAATTACCACATCGAACACCATATGTTCCCAATGGTACCGTTTTATAACCTACCCCAATTACACGCGCTAATTAAGAGCCAATGCGCACCAACACCGCAAAGCTTGTGGGCGGCTTACAAAGAAATTTTCCCCGCCATTATGCGCCAACGCAGTGACCCAACTTACTGCATCCGCCGTGCATTGCCACAAAGCAACTAACAACGAATCACCATTAAAAAATAACAAATGGAATCACCCATACATAGGTGATTCCCAAAAAGGAGATACAAAATGAGCCAGTGGATTGAAGTTTGCGAAATTGAAGACATTGATGAAGAAGATGTCAGCCGGTTTGACCACAATGGTCTTACCTACGCGATTTACCGCTCTCCAGATAGTGAGTTTTTTGCTACGGCAGGCCATTGCACCCACGAAAAAGTCCACCTGTCTAATGGGCTAGTCATGGATCACATCATCGAATGCCCGAAACATAACGGTCGCTTTGACTACCGAACAGGTAAAGCACAAGGTGCGCCGGTGTGTGTCAACCTGCCGACCTTCCCCACCAAAGTAGAAGGTGGAAAAGTGTGGATAGAAGTGGAGTAAGGCGATGTATACCCAAGCCCCCATTGTCATTATTGGTGCCGGGCAAGCAGGTGGGCGATTGGCGCTTCACCTGCGTGAGGAAGGCTATAGAGGGACAATTTGTCTAATTGGTGATGAGCCCCATCTACCCTACGAACGCCCACCACTCTCTAAACAAGTGCTGCTAGGTGAATCTACCCCAACACAGCTAAGCATGACGACAGTAGTACAGCTCGCTGAATATTCGATTGATTGGCGTGTAAGTACTCCGGTAACTAAGGTAGACCCGAGTAATCATCTGCTTACCTTAGAAAACGGTGAATCGCTTAGTTACCAGGCGCTTGTTTTTGCAACGGGTGGTGTACCAAGAAAATTAAGCCTACCCGGATGTGAGGCTGTGCCTATTTTGTACTTACGTAATCAGGCCGATGCGGCTGCGTTAAAAACCGCGCTTCATCCTAGCAAGAGGGTTGGCATTATTGGCGGTGGTTTTATTGGACTAGAAATCGCCTCTTCCGCCAAACAACTTGGTTGTGACGTCGTTGTTTTTGAGGCGGCAAATCAACTTGCGAGCCGTGTACTACCTGCTGAAATTTCTAACCGTTTGTTCGAGCTTCATCAACAAAATGACGTCACGATTAAGCTACAAGCAGGTATTGAGCAATTATCCCACCATGAAGATAAAACCAGTGTGCTACTGAAAACAGGAGAACGGTTTGTATTCGATGTTTTAGTGGCGGGTATAGGCATTATCCCGAATCAAACATTGGCAGAAGCCGCAGGGTTGAAGGTGGGCAATGGCATTTTGGTAGATGCCTATTTGCAAACGTCCCATCCAGATATTTATGCAATTGGCGATGTTGCTGCCATTCCGATGAATGGTGGTCATCAGCGTATTGAAACTTGGCGCAATGCAGAACATCAAGCACGCTACTTAGCCAAGCACCTAGTTAGCCCACAATCCGAATTTGAAGATTTGATGTGGTTTTGGTCAGATCAATTTGATGAGGGCTTGCAAGTGGTTGGCGAGACTAGTCCAACCTTAAAAGCGACTGTACGCCAGCAAAATGAAGTAGCCACTTTTGTGATCTACCAAGATGAAGTGGGTTGTATTCGCGGTGCCGCAGGCATGGGAAAAGATGGCTGTATTGCAAAAGACATTAAGCTGATTGAGCGTCTAATCGCGATGAAAAAGGTGGTTTCAATGGAAACGTTAGCAGACCCATCCACCAATCTAAAATCATTGCTTAAAGGAAATTAGCAGATGTCGACCAATCAAGCGTTATTGGTTTTTCAATCCATGTGGGCAATGGAAAACCTATTACCAGGGGGTAAGTCTGCAAGCCACGAAGAAAGGCTAACGCAAATTGCCGCCGCTGGCTTTGCTGGTTTTACAGACCACTACTACAATCGTCAGCATGTGGCGCGTTTAGCAGAGACATTTAAACCCTTAGGCCTACAAGCAGAGGGGCAAGTCTTCCCAACCAATATTGAAGAACTCATCCCCGCTTTAGAAAACGGCACTGAATTTGGCTGCCATCACATAACGATTCAAGCAGATTTTCGACCACGCACGCTGAAAGAAGCGATTCGAGTAATTGAAGGTTGGCAGCGATTGGCTGAGCAAGTGGCTTTTCCTGTGTTAATCGAGACGCACCGCTACCGGGTCACGAATGATTTACTATTTACACTCGATCTGCTCGCGGAAATGCCAAATCTCAAGCTGCTATCAGATTTGTCTCACTATGTAGTGGCAAGAGAATTCCCTCTTCCGCCAGCAGAAGCGGATGATCAACAGATTAAAACTATTCTTGATCATGGCTGGGGTTTTCATGGCCGGGTTTCTAATGGGCATCAGGTACAAATCCCCGTTAGCTTTGCTCAACACCAACCGTGGGTAGACGTCTTTAAAGCATGGTGGACGTATGGCATGTCCAGTTGGCAAAAACGTGCAAAAGCAGATGACACACTGACCTTTACCTGTGAGCTTGGCCCCACCCCTTATGCCATTACAGGGAGTGATGGCCTAGACATTACCGATAGATGGAAAGAAGCGTTGATGCTGCGAGAATGGGCGCAAGCTTGTTGGCAGGATGCGTTACAGACAATTGAAACGTAAACCGAACCGGTGATCGATAACTGTCGAACGATCACCGGTGATTGAGGTACTTAAACAATGGCAGTTAAGGGCTGATGTTGCGACATTAGCCCAATGGCTGTCTTAAAGTCTTCTGCTAACGGGCGATCATCTGCATAAAAAGGAATATGCTCTCTAACCAATTGATAGATTGCATCGGTTTTAGCCGCTTTCTTTTCTTTACCTACTTGTAAATCATAAGCTTGCGTCGCTGCGAGCAACTCTATCGCTAATATCAGCTTAGTGTTTTCGATCACTTTAAGCAGCTTTACTGCAGCAGGTGTCGCGTGCGAAAGATGATCTTCTTGTAGGGCAGAAGTAATACCACCATCCAGAGAAGCTGGCGCACTTAAGCGTCTATTTTCGTTTACTAAAGATACAGCAGTGTACTGGGCGATCATAAAGCCAGAGCTGCAGCCATTATTTGCAGCCAAGAACGCCGGTAGCCCACTAACTAATGGATTCACTAATCGATCGATTCGTCTTTCTGACATGGCACCAAAGGCTTCGCCATCACCCCAGATTGAACCACCAATGAGCGGACCGCTCATGGTCATATTTTTGTTGCTAGGCTTTTCGAATGCACTCTTGAAGTAAGTAGCATCATCAAATACAACATCAATACGGCCGGTGCTTAAATCCATATCGTGTTCTGACGCTGCTTTGTATTCACGAATGGTTGCAACGTCTTTGAAGTTTTCATAGATAAATGGTGAGTAAACCGTGCCCGCCTGAATACCAATTGTTTTGCCTTTAAGTGCTGCTTTTAAGCTAGCAATCACATTCTTATCTACGTTTGCTTTCGTAAATTTAAATGTTTTTCCATTGTTAGGAAGTGCCGCTAATTTGCCGCCCTTGAGTGCTGCAAATACACCCGGTGTCGTTGCGTAAGGAACAGAAAAAGCGACTTCTTTTTTACGCTCTTCCGTCGCCAAAATTGCATCAATAATTACATCGTATTTATGCGCTTTTAGGCCGGTAATCATGCCATCCCAATCTTGAGGGATGACTTTGCACTGAATTTTCATTCGTGCACACAAATTTTGCAGTAACTCTGGTTCAAAGCCACTGATCGTGCCATCTGGTTTAGTTAGGTTCCATGGTTCGTACGCTGCTTCTGTTGCTAAGGTAATGCTTTTCACATCTGCCGCATTTGCCGCATTAAAAACAAACAAAGTACCTAGCGCGATAGAAGTCAACGCAATCGTATTTTTTAGCCTCATGAAACACTCCCTCCGATTATTCATAAAGTAAATTTTGCTGCTTAAGTGGTTTAAACACATTAGTTAGTATTTGTGTTTGCAGGGATACTACAGTTGACTATACAACTTCGTGTCAACCGTATAAAAAACAACGCTTTTTTGACTAAAAACGACAAGATAAACACATGACAAAATAATGTATTTATATTTATTTACAGATACTTACGTAGATATTTTGAAGTGTTTTTTAGCGAATACGTAGTTATACGGTCGGTGTTTAACAGAATAAGTTTTTGACGAAACAACTTGTATAGACAGAATGTTTTTTTTGAAACACAAAGCTTGTTTAGAAAAACCAGATAAACAAGCCTCTGTTTGCCAGAAAAATTTGCGGATTTACGCGATAGGACTGTATGTGGAATTTGCTTATAGAGAAACTAAATGAGACTCAATTTTTTGCTTGGTTTCCTGTGATGATGGGTTAAACACCAACATATTTAAGTCTGGTCGCCCTTCAACCACAAAAGAGGAAAATTCTAAATCAATCGCACCTAATATAGGATGATGTAATCGCTTTTCCCCACCGGCATGGTCACTTACTTCATTACTTTGCCAGAATCTAACAAAGTCTTCACTCTGCTGGCTGAGTTCATCTATCAGCGCCTGAACACTATCAGAGATGCCAATGCGGGTAACATCTGCCCTAAAACTATTCACAACAAACTGAGCAACCACTTCCCAATCTTGTTGAATCACTTTGGATTTGGGATCAAGAAAAATTAACTTCAATGTATTGCGTAAGTTACTTGGCAGCTTTTCATAGTCATTTAGCACAAACCTAGCGGCCTTATTCCAAGCAATCACATCCCATGTAGCGGTTTTAATAATGGCAGGACAATGTCCGAAAGCATCTAACACCCGCTGAATTCTAGGACTAAGCTCATGCGAGACCGCCATCTTGCTATCTGGTGGATGACCAAAAGCGAGCAAAAACAAATATTCTTTTTCAGCGGCATTTAACTGTAAGGTAGTAGATAAGCGATTGAGCACTTCTTTAGATGGTGCACCGCCACGCCCTTGTTCAAGCCATGTGTACCAAGCAGGACTAATATGGGCTAATTGCGCAACTTCTTCTCGGCGTAAGCCTGGTGTTCTTCTTCGCGCGACACTAAATCCAAACAAGGCGGGATCTAACCTGCCACGTTTGTCTTTCAGAAATTCACCAAGCCGATTTTCAGCTGTCATGCACAATTGCCTGTTAGTTATTTTAATAGGATAACGTCACTACTTTTCCTTTTATAGTGAAAGCCTATGATGCCTTCTGTCAACCTTCAGGAGACTCATGATGAAAGTATTTTTAACTGGCGCGACAGGTTTTATCGGCTCACATTTGATCCCCGTATTACAAACCCAAGGGCATCAGGTCATTGGTGTAGCGAGAACGGATGCAGGCTTACAAACGTTGCAACAACAAGGTGTGGAGCCACATTTTGGGCTGTTAGAAGATATTAGCAGCCTACAAGCTGGTGCCGTAAAAGCGGATGCCATTATTCATACTGCGTTTGATCATCACTTTGCTACCATGGCGGATAATTGCAAAAAAGATCATGGTGTTATTTTAGGCTTAGGCGACATTGCTAGAGATAAAAATATCCCTCTGATTATCACGTCTGGCGTTGGCATTGGTGAAGTGGGACACGGTCAACCAGCGCAAGAGGATGTCTTTAATAAAGCACATGCAAATCCAAGAATTGCATCAGAACTAGCGGCAGAAATTCTTGAACAACAAGGGATCGATGTTCGCGTAGTCCGCCTACCGCAAGTACATAATCAAGTAAAACATGGTTTGATTACCTACTTCATTGCAATTAGTCAGCAAAAAGGTGCTGTTGCCTATGTAAATGATGGGACAAATGAATTTTCGGCCGGCCATGTTTCTGATGTCGCCAATTTATATAGCCTAGTCCTATCAAAAGGAGAAAAAGGAAAGCGCTATCACGCAGTCGGTGAAATAGGGATTAGCAGTAAAGCCATTGCAGAGGCGGTGGGAGAGCTGTTACAACTCCCTGTTGTCTCGATTTCTGAGAAAGAAGCGCCAGACTTTTTTGGCTGGTACGCGATGTTTGCTAGTTTAAACCTTCGTGCTTCCAGTGACTGGACACAATCGCAACTAGGCTGGCACCCAACTGGCCCTTCACTGCTTTCGGATTTACGCCACGCCACCTTATTGTAATGCCCAGATGGTCATGAAGGATTCCTTCGTGACCATTTATCCCCCACGTTGGTTGAGCGAGACCAAATAACCAACCAACATTTCTGTCAGTTCTGCAATATGATCATTCAGTTCTGGGTTACTAAGTTTCAGTTCTGAAATATCTTTTCCCGCAGCGGTACATGCAGACATTACTAAGTGGGCGGCAATCTGTTGTTTTGGTTTACTTACTTTTGGTAATACTTCCTCAATAAACAAATTAAACGTGATGTCTGACTCCGCCATGATCTCATCTACTTCAGGTGATTTGTTATATAGCGGTGCAGCATCACTAATTTGGCAAATCTTTCGAATGGAGTTAGTGAAAGATCTTTTAAGATAGCAGTCATCACGGCGGTGGTTTCTCGCCATTCATCTGCTTGTAAGCGAAATCAAATAGATGCTTTGTTGGGGCTTTCTAAGGTAAATGAAATCGTTACGGGCTATGTATAAAAATCACATTGCACTTTATTACTTTGTCATTTTCAATCTGAAAATACAATCTCTACTTTAGAAGCACTGCAGAATTATTTCCGTATCAAATAACATAGCCAATTACTTCGCTACATCTGCTCTACAAACAAAATGATCGACACCGTGATCATCGCTACGCCGGAGAAGCGGCTAACCCAAATTGCTGCCTCTGGTTTAGCTTTAAGTACCACTTTGGCTGTTACCGCCACTAATGAATACACCACAGCACAGTTCATCATTTGCACAATACCAAGGGCACCAATTTGTAAACCCACATTCCAGCTAGCATGTGGGTTGGTGAATTGAGGCAACAAAGCTAGCATCAGTAACAATGCTTTTGGGTTCATTCCACTCACCATAAAGCCACGTTTTACCCAATCAGTCGCAGAATGGCTTTCTTCATTACCCGCACTTGGCATCACAGGGTTTCTTAGTACTAGAATACCTAACCAGAGTAGGTATGCCCCGCCTACAATACTCATGACATTTAATACAATAGGAAAGCTTGCGACTAACGCGCCAACACCAGCAGCCACAGCAATGGTAATGACGGTATACCCAAGCAACATTCCACCTATTGCAGGCGCAATCGCTCGTTCTTTCATTCCCGCCGAAATGGCATATGCCCAATCTGCACCAGGCACCAATACCAACGAGATACTAACAATCCAGAAGGCGATAATCATACTGGTTGGCATTTTTTTCCTCTTTTTGCATGTCTGTTGATGAGGAAAATTTTATAAATTTTACAAAGGAATATGCTCCCTATTTCTTGCTAGTTGGTTTCATAAATTGGTAGTATCTTCTTCATGGATGCTTTAGATAGAAAAATTCTTGCTGAATTACAAAAAGATGGGCGACTTTCTGTTACAGACTTAGCAGAACGCGTCGGGCTCAGTTTGTCTCCATGCCATCGTCGACTTCGCGCGTTAGAAACAAGTGGCGTCATCACTGGCTATGTACCCAAAATTAACGCACGTGCGGTTGGACTGCAATTTTCCGCCATTGTGTTTGTTTCACTTAGAGATACAAGTGGCGAAAGCGTACAGGCATTTGAAAACGCGGTATTAGATATTGAAGAAGTCGTCCGTGCAGAACGCTTGTTTGGCGACCCGGACTTTATGCTGCATGTTGTCGCAAAAGACTTACTCGCCTTTCAAACGCTGTATGATCGTCAGTTATCTCGTTTACCCAGCGTGCTAAGGCTTTCTTCCACACTAGTCATGAAAAGCATTATCGATAATCGTCCACTGCCCTTATAGAATAGGTAGATTAAAAAAAACTACCAATCAGTAACTATTTTTACCAAATAGTATTGCAACGACTCATCTACAATGGTAAATATATAGTCATTCCTATTTATCCGTTTTGATGATTGCGACAGTAAGTAGCAAACTTAAAACGAGTGGTTCATAGAAACGAAGAATCACTTTAGCCAGGAAACTACTGTGAGTACAAAAGAGAATACCCCAGCAACAGCCCTACCGGTGTCAACTAGAATTCGTGAGCGGATTAAAGCAGCAAACAAGCGCTTTCACGCCAATGACAATATTTCTGACTTCATTGAAGAAGGTGAACTAACCGAGCTTCAATCTGAAGTAGAAAGTAAGCTAAGAGAAGTACTACAAAGCTTAGTGATTGATATTGAACACGATCACAACACGCAAGATACCGCACGTCGCGTAGCAAAAATGTACATTCAAGAAGTTTTCCGTGGACGCTACCATCCAGCTCCTTCGGTGACTGAATTCCCGAATGTGGAAAATCTTAAAGAGTTAATGATTGTTGGACCAATTACCGTGCATAGTGCGTGTTCTCACCACCTATGCCCGATTATTGGAAAATTGTGGATTGGCGTGATGCCAAATGCACACTCCAACCTAATTGGTTTATCCAAATATGCACGCCTTGCCCACTGGGTAATGAATAGACCGCAAATTCAAGAAGAAGCAGTCACGCAAATTGCAGACGTATTAATGCACAAAATGAACCCGGATGGTTTAGCAGTGGTGATGGAAGCGGATCATTTCTGCATGCATTGGCGCGGTGTGAAAGATGCCGATTCTAAAATGCTAAATAGTGTGATGCGTGGCGTGTTTCTGAAAGATACCCACTTACGTCGTGAATTCTTGTCTTTACTTCCTAGAAAAGAGAAATGAGGCAATCATGTTGGTTAGATTGATTTACGCAAGCCGCTCTACTGCTGCAATCAATGCGCAGTTAACCGATGTGATTTTAAAACAGTCGAAAGTGCACAATCCCCAACGTGGCGTCACGGGGATTTTGTGTTTTACTGAAGATACGTTTATTCAGGTACTAGAAGGTTCGCGTAGCGAGGTATCCGCACTTTACAATGAAATTGTCCGAGATACCCGTCACAAAGATATTGAACTACTAGGCTTTGAAGAAATTAAAGAGCGTCAGTTTGCCCATTGGACAATGGGGGAAGTCAACCTAGCAAAGGTAAACCCAGCTACCTTGTTAAAATACGCCCCAAAACCAAAGATCGACCCATTTGCCATGTCTGGTGATCAGTGTTTATCACTATTGGAAGAACTCTTATCCCTTGCCGCTATTTGTGGGCGCTAAGTTTGATTTAATCGTGGTTTATTCATATCAAACTTAGCGATAATTTGAGCATGAAAAAGTTTTTTCTTTCTCTATTACTGCTATTTTTCTGTGTAACCGTACCTAGTGCATTTGCAAAAGGCACACAAAACTTACACCAGCAATCTAGCAGTATCACAAGCGCAGATTGCATGGGCATGGGCATGGGCATGGTCATACCACTTGATCATGCTAGTTCATGCGATCAGGGCCTGTCTGATAAAGATTGCTTAACACAATGTGCGGCATTACAAGTAAACACCATGATTCATCCCAATTTATCCAACCTTTTGGAAAAAGAGTGGATTGGCCATTTAGTTTTTCAACCAGCACTTCATTCTACGCTTATCGGCATTCCCGCAAGCCCCCCCATTAAGCCTCCTTGCATCTAAATAACTCGCTTCAACCGCTTGTTATTTAACTTGTTAAGGAACCATCATGAAAAAAGCACTTAGCTTTGTTGCCGCGCTATTGATTAGCACATCTGCCTTTTCTGCAATTAACGCTACCGTCTACAAAGATCCATACTGTGGTTGTTGTGAGGCTTATATCGCATATTTGCAGCAACATGGCTTTACTGTTACAGCCGTTAATCGTAACGATATGGCCCAATTAAAAAACCAACTCGGCGTGAAAACAAACGAGGCGAGTTGCCACACCATGAAAATTGGTAACTATATTGTGGAAGGACATGTACCAGTTAAAGCCATCCAAAAGATGCTAAAAGATAAGCCAAGTATCACTGGCATCACCGTCCCAGGTATGCCTGCAAATAGCCCCGGAATGGGCGTTGAAAAGCCAGGGACATTAGCGGTGTTTGAGATAAATGCAAAATCTGTCATGCCAAAACTATATGGCAAGTATTGATTTAAAAATCTAGAAAAAATGGCCTTCACTAACTGTTTATTGGTTAAATAAGGCCATTTTTTTGGAGAATATTAAGTAGATTGGCCAATCACCACTTTATTACGACCACCCGCTTTGGCTTCATACAACGCCTCATCCGCCCGACCCAATGCAAAATATTCATTTTCATTCGATAAATCAGCGGTGACTAAACCAAAACTCATAGTCACTTTACCTGCCCCCGGCATTTCAGCCTTGGCGATTGCTAAACGTAGTTTTTCAGCAAACAGGTAAGCTTCATTCGTTGCGGTATCAGGCAGAAGAATAACAAACTCTTCTCCGCCGTATCTCGCCACAAAGTCAGACTCTCTGACAGACTGCTTTAATAATTGCCCTATTCTTCTTAATACTTCATCACCTGTTTCATGACCGTAGGTGTCATTTATTTTCTTAAAGAAATCGACATCCGACAGCAACACACAGTATCGAATACCGGTTCTCTTCATGCGAAGGAACTCTTCTCGTACTCTTTCGTTTAACGCTAAGCGATTTGGAATACCGGTTAAAGCATCTCTACGTGCTAGCAAGGTTAGTTCGCGATTCGCCTTCATTAATTCGGATACGTCTTTTAAAACAACCAGTAACAAGGTATCTGAATGATGGTGCAAAGACATGACACTAGCTAATGCATCCACTTGTTTGCCAAATGTGGTTTGCACACTGAGAGTAAACTGGCTTGGCTCACCTTCTAAAGCCTTTAACGAACGCGTGTAAAGCTCTGTTTCTTTCCACGATTTAATTTGATGGAAATTCTGCGTCAACAAGCCTTCGCGAGTAGCCCCCACCATCATCGCGGCAGCTTCGTTGGCTAGAATACACGTTCCATTCTCTTGATATAGCAACACACCAACACCAGTGGTATGAACAATCGCTTGGCTAAGTGCCTCTTGATTACGGAGTTCTTTTTCTAATGATTTAATTTCACTCACATCCATTACAGCAGAATGAATCTCGAGCAATTCATCATTTTCATCAAATACTGCATTAGCACTAATCTGCACCGTATGCACGATCCCATGATGATCAACTAATTGCGTATCAAATGGGGCAACCGCCAATTTTGCCTCTAACACAGCTAATTTATCCGTGAACTCTGCTAACTTAGCGGGGTGAATGAACGCAGAAAACGGCTTTACCCCTTCAACCTCATGACGTTCATATCCTAATAACTTGAGTTCTCGATCGTTGATTTTGGTGATTAACCCCTTACTGTCTAGGGTGTGGTAGCCAACAGGAGCAAGATGATAGAGATCTGCTAATTCTTTCGTTCGCTCGGCTACCTTAATTTCTAAGGAATGGTAGCTAGCTTCCAACTCATGCTGTTTTGTTAGCAAAGAATCAGACATATTTTGAAGCGCAGAGGCTAAATGAGCTACTTCCAGTGTTTTGGTTAGCATATCAAAACGGGGGGTTTCATTGCCGCTGCCTATTTCTAAGGCTGCTTCAGCCAGTTTTTCTAACGGCCTAGAAATGCGTGAGACAAAATGATAAATCACCGCCATAAAGATGAGCGTTGAGAGAATCCCTGCAATAATTAACAGTTGGTTAAGTTGTGTAATCGATTCTGTCGCCTTTGCTAAGGGCTGACGGACAATAACGCGCCAACTTAAGTTGCTAGCATTCAGTGTATTAATTGGAATTTGGCTCAATAAATACGTTTGATTATCAGCTTGGTAGGTAGTCTTAATCCGGTTTGGACTTTTCACCCAGGCAGGCAAGGTTTCTTTACCAATTGCAGCAAATGGGTACAAAATTTCACCATCTGCGTTTGTAATAAGAATAGAAATATCTTTCGCTTTCGCTTCTGCACCAATGGCCCCCTGAATAATAGACCCAATCCAAGACCAATCTGCGTGCACACCAATCACCCCTTTTAATGATCCGTTAGGATGATTAATTGGTGCAGCAAAATCAATAAAGCGGAGCGGTTCACCAGTGTTTGGTTTATTGAGTAATTTCGCGAGTAAAACAGCTTTGTGAACATCTCCAATATAGGGATGCGTTTTGGCAGCTTTAAACCAAGGCCGTTCAGCCACACTTTTGCCTTCTAATAACCCGTTGGCAGCAGACAAAACGTTGCCATTGATATCCGTCACCCCAACCCATTCATAAAAGCGGTAGGTGCTTTTAATGATGCCTAGTCTTTCTTTTACATTAGGCGAAGTCAGTTCATTTTCACGCAATAAGTTACTTTTGCTCAGTAAAAAAACTTCCCGCGCTCGTTCACGTAAATTTTCGGTAATGGCATACGAAACCGAATTTGCCATACCTTCTAGAGTATGACCGCTATCACGAACGACTTGTTGTTTAGCAAAATTACTAAGGAGTGTCACCAGCAAGATACTTGTTAAGATAGAAAGACCACCAATGATCAGCGTCAAGCGAATTCGAAAGGTGTGTAATCTTCTAGGCATATCGTTAGACCAATAGAAAGTAGTCGAGGTGTCGTTTATTTTGTGCTTTTGTTAGTTTACGGAAAATTGCACAATGTCTTATCAACATCGATTGAAAATTTGTGTGCATTATTACGCAAACTTAGCATAACAGAACACTACACAACTATTTCTAAATCTTTGTTAATTTTAAGGAAGTTGGATAAATTTTTAAGGTGAATGCAAAGTCATTTATACATAAAAGTAACGTCTGTAATGATGATATGTTTCGATCCCACGAAACTTAGCGCGCTCCATCTCTTAGTCAACGCTGAGAACCTTAGTAAAAATATCCTTTTGATTATGGCGTACGCAACAAGTGAATATCGTCACATTCATGATAGATAAGAAGACTTGTATTGGTAGAGGTCTTTTTTTCAACTATCTTTAAATCAAGGCAAAAACAAATGCTTTACACTCGCTAGCCCCAAAAAAAGTAAAACAAGGAATGATCAATGTCCCCCTCATTAAAAAAATTACCCTGTTTGCTAGTTACATTTTGCTTTACTAGCCTTGGGTCTCTTGCTTACGCAGCGCCAATAAACGTCGTCAAAATTGGTTTTGCAGCCCCACTAACAGGCCCTTCCGCCCCGAATGGCGAAGATGTAATGCATGGCGTCATGCTTGCTATTGAAGAAGCAAATGCACAGAAGATAAAACTAGATGGAAAAGTTACCGAATTTAAACTAATCGCAGAAGACGACGCTGCAGACCCAAAAACTGCGACGACGGTGGCACAGCGTTTAATCGATGCAAAAGTGAGTGTAGTCATCGGCCATTACAATTCTGGTACCAGTATCCCCGCCTCTCGTTTATACGCAGGTGCGGGCATTCCGCAGATATCGCCCTCTGCAACCAACCCAACCTTAACAAACCAAGGATTTAAAAGCGTCTTTAGAGTTTTAAATAGTGATGCAACCCTCGGACGTTATGCGGGAAGTTTTATCGTTAAAGATCTAAAAGCCAAAAAAATTGCGGTGATCGACGATAGAACCGCTTACGGGCAAGGGCTTGCCGATGCGGTAGCGCAATTTATTGGTAAGTCCAAAGGAAACATTGCCGTTAGAGAGTTTACAAACGATAAGGCAACAGACTTCAGCGCTTTACTGACACGTTGTAAAGCAGCCAAAGTAGATCTTATCTTTTTTGCTGGGCTAGATTACCAAGCAGCCCCCATGGCAAAGCAGATTCGTAATCTTGGTTTAAAGGCGGCATTCTTAAATATTGGTGACTTACCCAACGAAAACTTTGTTAAGTTGTCAGGGCATGCAGCGGAAGGGGTTTATGCGCTAAATTATGGATTACCACTATCATACATGCCTAAAGGCGCTACTTTTGATAAGAAGCTAAAGGCGAAGTTTGGTCATGGCGTACTGCAATTTTCACCATTTGCCTACGATGCCACTTGGACTGCCATCACAGCGATGAAACAAGCTAATTCCTCCAATCCAAAGCAATACTTGCCAGCGTTACACGCAATACAGTTTGAAGGAATCACAGGCAAAATTTCATTTGATGCAAAGGGTGACCTTAACCATGCGGCTGCAAGCGTATTTCAATTTAAACATGGAGTATGGAATACACTCGCGATTAAAAGAAGCGAATAAAACGCTCTACGTTAAATAATGCCTTACACAAACTTACGAAGACGCCATTTTGTTATTGATCGCCAAAACAGTGAGCTCTTCTGGTTTGTGTAAAGCAAACCCTTGTGCCCACTCCACATTTAACTGAGACAAACGATCTAACACAGTTGTGTTCTCTACATATTCAGCCACCACTGGCTTATCTAAGCGATGAGCCATTTCCACCATCGATTTAACCAACGCCAATTGAGTTGGGTCGGTATCCATTTCACGAATAAACACCCCATCAATTTTAATATAGTCAAACGGCAAGTCTTTCAGGTAAGAGAAAGACGCAAAACCACTACCAAAATCATCTAATGCAAAGTAACAACCGGCTTCTTTTAACCTTTCCATTAAGCCTCTTGCTTTCGCAATATTGATAATGGCTTCTGTCTCGGTAATTTCAAAGCAAAACATGCTGCCAGGTAAATCGTAAGACAATAAAAGATTCAGAATAAAGTCACAAAGATGCGGTTCTCTTAGAGAAACCGCCGATAGATTGATGGAGACTTTATCGATCGAAGGAATCAACTCTCTATGCGTATTAAAGAATTCAAACACATGCTTAATCATCCAGCGGTCTAATTCACTAATCAGCATAAAGCGTTCAGCAGATTTAATAAAGTTACCTGGTAAAATTAAGCTGTTATTTTTGTTATCCCACATCCGAACCAACGTCTCAAAACGTAATTTGGCTTGTGTGGCATTGACAGGATATTGACACTGAAAATACACTCGGAAGTGATCATGTTCTAGCGCATCTAATATTGTAACCGCCCAATCATAGTGGTGCCGATGTTGCGCATCATCATTCGATTTTGGGGTATAGACTAAAACACCAGATTTTTCTCGCTTACACTCAAATAGTACTTCATCCGCAATCAGCATCAGATGATCAAATGAGAAAATCTCCGTACTAAAACCAACAATGGCACTGGAAATCTGCAACTTGATAACGTAGCTATTCCAAATGAACTTATGCTCATTGATCGTTTCTATCAGCCCTTTTAAAAAGACTTCAGAAGAGACTGTCGAGCCATCGCCAACAAAACTTTCCCTAACTATCCCAAACTTATCCCCACCAATTCTGGCGAAGAAATCTCCTTTGTCTAACTGGGCAGAGACTAAATCGGTAAATTGGCGTAAGACCTCATCCCCCGCGACATAACCAAAAGATTCGCTAAGCGATTTAAACTGCGAAATATCCAGCAAGATAAAATCTGCAGCGATTTGCGGATTTAATTGCACCTTGGCTAATAAATGGCTGCAGTGGCTATTTAACGCGCTCACATTGTGCGCTTTCGTCACAAAATCATGGCTAGCCAAGTAGCTAAGCCTATCTTGCAGATAGCGCCTTTCGTTAATTTCTTCTCGCAACTGAAAGTTGAGTAAAGTGAGTTCAGCCGTGCGTTCTCTCACTTTTTCCTCTAAATTGGCATTGGCAAGTGTTAGCTTGTTTTGCAAAAAGTACATGTCTAGCTGGTAAGACACTCTTGCCAACACCTCTTCTTGCCGAACAGGCTTGGTAATGTAATCTGCCCCGCCAACAGAAAAGCCAATTGCGACATCTTCTGTTTTTGCCGTTACAAAAATCACAGGGATAGAAGCGGTATCAGGGTTCGCTTTTAAACGCCGACATACCTCAAAACCATCCATGTTTGGCATCATGACATCAAGCAAAATCAACACAGGATGATGAGTTGCAGCAATATCTAGGCATTTCTGCCCATCACTAGCCACAAAGATTTCAATATCTAAAGAAGAAAGCATCTCACCTAAAAGGTGCAAGTTTTGCGGTGTATCATCAACCAGCAACACTCTAGGCTTTTGGGTATGTGGATTATCCATTCTAGTTATCCATCTTCGTTGACTGTGTAATTACATCATTTACTAATGTTTTAATTAAGGCAAAATCTAATGCATTGTATGCTTTTTCTATCTCAGCCAAGAACGAATGACCTTCAAATTTAATTCGAATATCCTTCATTTGCTTGCTAATACTAGAATACTCTTCTGATACGGCCGCTTGTAATAATAACTGCAATTGCGCCAACTGAACGTTCGTTAATGGATCATTTTGCAGTGGGTTCGTTGCCGCATGATCGACTAATTCAAACTTATCAGATTGGTACTTTAATAGTAAAGCTAAAATGGTTTTAAATTCATAAGGCTTGCCGACAAACTCGTTATAGCCTTGTCGAATAAAAAACTCATGCTCGGCTAATAAGCTAGATGCCGTCACGGCAATAGCCGGAATATCCGACCATTTAGCGTCTTTACGAATCTGTTGAATCATCGTCACGCCATCCATTTCTGGCATACGGATGTCTGAAAAGATGATATCAATCGGATGATTTGCTAATTGATCTAACGCTTCTAAACCATGCTTTGCAACATAAGTGTTACAACCACAAGCGGTCAGCAACGCATTTAAAATATCTAAGCTTTGTACATCATCATCCACCACCAAAGCATGGCAACTTGTTTGTGGCTTTAGCTGCATGTTTTGCTGCAAAAGAAGTGGAGACTGTATGCCGGCAGATTGGCTAACTTGTTGTACTTGCAAGTTCACTAAGGGCAAGGTTAATTTCGCAATGAGCCCACCAACAGGTAAATTTTCTAGTACCAATTCTCCACCCAACGCGTGAGCAAACTCACGACTTAGCGATAAACCAAGCCCTGTGCCTCCTTTGTTCAGTCCTTCTAGTCCTTGAACAAACGGCATAAATAAATGTGCTTGCATTTCAGGAGAAAGCCCAGGCCCGGTATCTTTCACCAAGATAACCAAAGCGGATTCATCCATGTAGGCACTACAATGGATACCACCCTCATCGGTATACTTCACCGCATTACTCAGTAGATTACTCACAATTTGGCTAAGCTTGGTTTTGTCTGTAATCACCGTCAAATCACTCGGTAAATGAATGACACTCGCTAATTGCAGGTCTTTTTTGGCGGCTTTATCTTGGAATAATGCAATGGTTTCGAGTAATTCTTCTTTTAAATGAAAAGAGGAATACTTCAACTGGATTTTGCCAGATTCAATTTTGCTAATATCTAGAATATCGTTAATCAGCCGAAGCAACCGTTGCCCTGCAATTAAGATGGTTTCTAGCTTATTTTTTACCGTTGGGTTAACCGACTTATCTTCTAGTAAAAGCTGTGTATAGCCAATCACCGAATTTAACGGCGTCCGAATTTCGTGGCTCATGTTAGCGAGGAAGATCGACTTCGCATGATTTGCAGAATCTGCATGCTCTCTTGCTACCTCTAACTCTGCTGTTAGCAACTTCACGCTATCAATTTCATTTTTTAATTGAACATTGGCATTCGCCAAACTAGCCGTGCGCTCTTCTACCAGATTTTCAAGACTTTCATTAATAACCAATAAATCACGCTCTCTTGCCCGCTTAAGGAAGATATAACTCGCTAGTAATAGCGAGAAGGTCACCCCAAACGCCAAGATACCTGCCTGCAACAGGCTAAAATGGCTAACCACTGTATCACGCGGTGTAGTGACCAAGCTCCAGCGCTGGTTAGCAAAAGAGAAGGTTTGTTTTGCATAAACACCATTTTTCTTTACAAACACATCAGCCGCGGGGTCAGCTAATAGCTGCCTAGCAATAATAGATGTTCTTGGCGCTTCCACATCCCCAAACACCACCTCTGCATCAATTGGAGTTAGTTCTAATGCTTCATCCAGCAATTTATCCGGGCGAATTTCCGCCGCCACCATTCCTAAAATATTATTTGAATAAGGCGTGTTATCTCCATTTATCGAATTAAAGAAGATAGGAATATAGGCAATCATTACTTGCTGAGTAGCAGCGCTTCTATCAATAAATAGATGATGAGATGGCACAAGATTCGTTAATCCAATCTTGCCCGTCCGTCTTGCGTATTCAAACGCCTTATTTCTGTACCAATCGACCGATTCATCAACCCCTTTAAATCGGTTTGCCACCGGCGGATAACTCACCTGTAATGGGAAGTACTCCAGCCGAGGGGTCACAGGCAAAATTGCTTCATCCAGATTTCGTTCTGTTATCCCTTTCCCACCCAGCACAGTATCTTCAAAATTAGGCTGCTGATCTTCAGAAACGCGCGGTAAATAATAAAACCCTGTCACAAAGGGAGACTTGTTTTTTAATTGCTGCGCCACACGAACAAAATCTTCATTTTGAATGTCGGCTTTATAAAACAATAATTGGAAGGACTGCAGGTCTTTAGAAACCAAATCAATATGGTTTTGTAGTGTAGCGGCAAGCAATTGGCTGCGAGATTGAAAAGACTGCACCCACTTCTCTCTTTCCAAACTACCCACCACCAGCACTGCCATGGTCGTTAAACCAAAACCAACCGACATAATCAGGAAAGAAAGCCATTCACTATTTGATTTTCGGAAATCAGGGCTGACTAGCCATAAAATGAAGGGGGAAAATACCAAAATACCCGCGCAATCCCCACCCCACCACACATACCAAAAATAAGATAGATCCGCAGGGTTGAGTACACCTGCTTTTATTAAGCCAAATGTACCGATGCTCGGTGCAATTAGGCTGCACACTATGATCGTGACAACAAATAGAAAAGAACGCTTCAGGAGATGACTAACAACCACTTGGTGGATGAGTTTAGAAGTAGCAAGCCCAGCGATGCAGGCTTGCAAAGCAGAACCAGCTGCCATAAAAAAAGCGCCCTGCCAAGCAGTAGAACCCACCATCCCCATGCCATGCATATAGTTAACGTTTAACCACATGCTGCCTATCAGTACACCGGGGATAGATTGCCAACGAAAAAGAATAAACGCAGCCAAGGCCAAACCAGACGGCGGCCAAATCGCAGTCACTAATTTTGGCCCAAGTGCCAAGGCTAATCCTAAGGCACCTAATA
This sequence comes from Leeia speluncae, assembly GCF_020564625.1. Classification (NCBI taxonomy): domain Bacteria; kingdom Pseudomonadati; phylum Pseudomonadota; class Betaproteobacteria; order Neisseriales; family Leeiaceae; genus Leeia; species Leeia speluncae. Next base: position 156,853 of record NZ_JAJBZT010000007.1, on the reverse strand, counting down.
ATGCATATAACACAGCCAAAATGGCGGTGAGCAATAGCTTATGCGTTGTTTTTTCTAGCGGCTGGTAAGGAATATTCATGCATCTAAAGGGGTGAGTGGATGATTAAAATTACCCTGTACAAATGTTGCTTACTGAATATTAAATTTGATCGATGAAGCAGGATGTATTATCTAGAAACTACTGAAAATTAGAGACAATCGCAACCCTGTTCACATGTTAAATGAATAAGAATTGATAACATAATAAATTGAAGAGAAAAAAAAGAAAAATGGCCAGTAAAAGCGAGAGAGCTATTGAAGGATTTGGTACTTCCTTAACAGTTGGGTGAAGCTAGGCTTTGTTGCACAAATCAGCACCTAAGCCATTTTGGTAGAATGCTGGCATGAGTAAGCACCATTCTACCAAGTACCGGACCACCAACTGGCGGGCATACAACCAGTCATTAAAGCAACGCGGACAGATACTACTCTGGCTCGATAAGGGGATGGACTGGTTAGCCCCTGCTACTGGTAAACGGGGGCGACAGCAAACATTCTCTGATGCCGCGATTCAATCTGTCTCACCATCAAATGCCTGTTTGGACTGGCACTACGGCAAGCAACTGGCATGGTAGAAAGCATCCTACGCTTAGCAGGATTGGACTGGTCGGTGCCAGATTTCAGTACGCTCTCCCGTCGCCAGAAATACCTGCTTGTACGCATTCCTGTGCAGAAGAAACAAGGTGATCTGCATCTGTTAGTGGATAGCACAGGTATCAAAATGATGGGTGAAGGTGAGTGGAAGGTAAAAAAGCATGGTGCGGATTACCGCCGTCAGTGGCGCAAGCTCCATTTAGGCATAGATGCAGAAACCCTGGAAATACGTGCGATGGAAGTCACTGACAATCGTACCGGTGACGCAATGATGTTGCCAGAGTTGCTCTCACAAATCCCTACGACAGTGGCGTTGCAAACCGTAACGGCAGACGGCGCTTACGATACACGCTCATGTTATGAGGCAATTACCGAACGCGGTGCCGCCGCCATTGTTCCACCACGGCGAAACGATCAGCCTTGGAAAAAGTCCTCACTAGGTAACAGTGCCAGGAATGAGTCGCTACGCTCGCTGAGACGGTTGGGGAGAACGCTTTGGAAAAAGTGGAGTGGCTACCATCGATGAAGTTTGGTTGAAACGAAAATGCACTGTTTCAAATTACTAGCTGATCGGGTCAAGTCACGATACTTTGACAGGCAGGTTGTCGAGCTTCAAATCTGTGCAGCGATTTTAAATCGCTTTACTGCGTTGGGCACGCCACAGACGGTACGCATGGGATAAGTCCGTCTGGGGATTGGGGTAGTTCGACTGTTAATTCATTTGTGCAACAAAGCCGGTAGAAGGCGAAATCGTTGTGCCAGTCTCTGGGCAATTGATGATTGATAATGGTGAGGCATTATTAACGGCAGCAAGAAATGGGCTAGGTTTAATTTTACAACCGTTAGAATTACTCGCAGAAGATATTGCCTCTGGCAGATTAGTTGAAGTTCTGCCTGACTTTCCATTACCGGTTAGACAATTTCATCTAATCTACGCCAAAGATAGACGGATGACGCCAAAGTTAAGTGCCTTTATTGCCTTCGCCATTGAAACATTTGGCCCCAATGCTGTCACAAAACCGTCACCGTCTGCAGATTGATCAAACGCTAATTCTCAGCTATGATCATTTCAATAATTCTTGAAATAAAGCCATGATGGAACAACGCACTGCCACGCAAATTTTTGAATCTCTCTCTTCTGGCATTCGTCTAGACGTGTTTCGATTATTAGTTAGCTTTGCACCAAATGGCCTTGTAGCAGGTGAAATTGCTAACCAATTAGATTTGCCAGCGACAAACCTTTCGTTTCATTTGAAATCACTCACGCAGGCGGGGCTGGTTTCTGTTGAGCAAGAAGGCCGTTTCCTTCGCTACCGTGCAAACTTGGCGCTCATGCAATCTGTGATTTCTTACTTAACAGAAGCTTGCTGCAGCAATAGTTCTGAAACATCTACCACCGAATCTTCTGCATGTTGCGAGACATCTTTCTCAAAATGCTGAGATTTTATTCGTCATTTTAATTTTTGTTGAAATATCAAAATGAACAAACCAACACCGATGAGCTTTTTTGAAAGATACCTAACTGTTTGGGTATTTTTATGTATTGTACTGGGCATTTTGCTAGGTCAATTTTTGCCAAGCCTTTTCCAGCAAATTGGCGCGATGGAGATAGCAAAGGTCAATCTACCAGTAGGCTTACTCATTTGGGTAATGATTATCCCGATGTTGGTAAAAGTAGACTTTTCTACCATTCATGAAGTTCGCCAACACGTTAAAGGAATTGGCGTTACCTTGTTTGTAAACTGGCTGGTTAAACCATTTTCGATGGCGTTGCTTGGCTGGCTGTTTGTGCGTACCTTATTTGCACACCTTTTACCTGCAGATCAACTAGATAGCTACATTGCTGGGTTAATTTTACTCGCTGCCGCACCTTGTACGGCCATGGTGTTTGTCTGGAGCCGGCTAACCAACGGAGATCCATTATTTACGTTATCTCAAGTAGCGTTAAACGATGCCATTATGGTGGTTGCTTTCGCACCAATTGTGGGTTTATTACTCGGTATTTCTTCAATTACCGTGCCTTGGGCCACCTTAATTACCTCGGTCGTTTTGTACATTATTATCCCTGTCATCTTGGCGCAAATTTGGCGTAAGAAATTAATGTCACGCGGAAATGAGGCATTTGAAGTAGCCATGCAGCGTATAGCGCCGTGGTCTATCACCGCACTGCTAGCCACATTAGTGCTGTTGTTTGCCTTCCAAGGAGAACAGATTATTAAGCAGCCGCTAATTATTGCTTTGTTAGCGGTGCCCATCTTGATTCAAGTGGTGTTTAACTCTGGCCTTGCGTATTGGTTAAACCGGAAGTTGGGCGAAAAACATAATGTTGCCTGCCCTTCTGCACTAATTGGCGCATCTAACTTTTTTGAATTGGCCGTGGCGGCCGCCATTAGTTTATTTGGCTTTCATTCTGGCGCAGCGCTTGCCACAGTGGTGGGCGTGTTGATTGAGGTTCCTGTGATGCTATTGGTAGTAAAAGTAGTCAATGCATCTAAACCTTGGTATGAGCAAGGCTGCAAATAAGCCAGACTATATTGGAGAATCACATGTCTAACCCAATCTATAATGTATTGTTTTTATGTACCGCCAACTCGGCAAGAAGTGTGATGAGTGAAGGTGTGCTCGCCACGATGGGCAATGGCCGCTTCCGTTGTTTTAGCGCGGGTAGCAAGCCTTCTGGCCGTGTTAACCCTCACGCTATTGCTATGCTAGATACCATTGGCTATGACACCACCCAACTTCGCTCTAAATCTTGGGATGAATTTGGGGGGGACGACGCACCAAAAATGGATTTGATCATTACGGTCTGTGGCAATGCCAAAAATGAAGTCTGCCCAATTTGGCCAGGCCACCCTACTTCTGCCCACTGGGGTTATGAAGACCCACATGGCGAAACAGAAGAAGAGCTACGTGCATCATTTGAGAAAATTTTCGCACAGATTCAACGCCGTACAGCCTACTTAATGAGCTTGGGTGAAGATGCATTTGCCCCAGAACGTATTAAAGAAACGGTTAGAAGCGTCGCTGAATTTGATGTAGAAGCGGCTTAATAAACCTTAATGCTAAATCAAACACCATGGAAATTATTCAATCTCTTACCTTAACTGAAGTTGCCTCTTTGCTTCAAATATCCGGCCTAGATGCGAGCGATATTAGCGAGGAAATGCTGACTCATTTCTATGGTGTTAAAGAAAACGAAGAATTGATTGCCGTGGTTGGCCTAGAAATGGCGATGCCTTTTGCGTTGGTCAGGTCTTTAGCCGTTTCAGAGCGTTTACGTAATACTTATTTAGCTAGTCGCCTGTTAGAAAAAGTAGAGCAAATTGCAGTAGAGCTTGGCGTTGAGGCGCTTTATTTGCTAACCAACACCGCTAGCCAATACTTCATTCATAAAGGTTACGAATTAGCAGAACGAAGTGATGCGCCCATTGGCATTCAGCAAACAATGCAATTTAGGCAACTCTGCCCAGCGAGTGCAGGATTGCTTAAGAAAGTATTATCTTGAGCAAGTTAGGCTACCCAACAAAAAAGGAAGCGCGAGCTTCCTTTTTTGCATTTTCAATTACCAAATGTTGATAACTTAAGCAGACTTTGGCTGGTAGCCTTTTAATCCATAAAACAGGATGTATAGGTAACACACCATTGGAATAGAGAACGACATGAGTAGATTAATGTTATCTGCAAACCAAGCTTGAATCACCGGCATTAACGCACCACCAACAATCGCCATACATAATGCGCCAGATCCTGCGCTAGTCCATTTGCCTAAGCCTTGCAGGGCTAAAGAGAAAATGGTTGGAAACATGATCGAGTTAAACAGTCCAATTCCCAACATTAGCCACATGGCAGTGTGTCCGCCAATGAGCATAGATAGCAAGATAAACACCACAACGATAGCAGCATTAAACGCCAATACTTTATTCGCTGGCACCACACGCATAATGGCACTACCCGCAAAGCGGCCAATCATTGCACCACCCCAATAGAAAGAAAGCATTTTGCCTGCTTCTTCTAAGCTAAGTGCGGCAATGGATTTTTGCTCCATAAAGTTTACTAAGAAACTGCCAATCGATACCTCACCACCAACATAAGCAAAAATTGCCACCACGCCTAATGAAAGATGGCGATACGCCCATACGCTTTTGACGTTTGAATCATTTGCACTAGCGGCTTGCTGGTCTTCTTTCAAAGAAACCTCTGGCAATTGTAAATAGGCAAACGCCAAAGCAATGACAACCAACGCAACTGCTAGCACTAAATACGGGCCTTGCACTGATGCAGCGTTTTCGGCAGCGGATAGCTTACTTCCATCTGCATGTTGTTGCGTCAGAATTAGCATAGCCCCAAGTAGTGGTGCGACAGTTGTACCTAATGAGTTAAATGCTTGGGTTAGATTTAAGCGGCTAGATGCTGTTTTGGCTGGGCCAAGAATAGTGACATACGGGTTGGCAGCCACCTGCAAAATAGTAATACCTGCAGCAAGTACAAATAGTGATGCCAAAAAGAAGGGGTAAGAAGCCAAACTAGCAGAAGGGTAAAACAAGGCACAGCCAGCACCGGCAATTAACAGCCCTGTAATAATGCCGCGCTTAAAGCCCCAGCTTTCAACCAGACGGCCAGCAGGAAAAGACACAATAAAATAAGCCGTAAAGAAGCAAAATTGCACCAACGCAGCTTCAAAGTAGCTTAGAGAAAACATCCCTTTTAAATGAGGAATCAGAATGTCATTTAAAGAAGTAATTAAGCCCCACATGAAAAATAATGAGGTTAAGGCTACCAAGGGTTTTTGATAGTTTTGTGCGCCATGAGGATTAGACATACGCGTGCAACCTTTTTGTTTATCGCAAAAAGTTGCGTAGTATAGTTACATTTAACAATGTAAGCTACATGTAAGACTATATTTGTTTAGTTAATTTTTAGCCTGTATCGTTCAAATTATCCGATAGATAGTAGTTTTACTTAGAAAATACACCATAAACATCAGTAAACAAATCCGATCTGTTTCATAAACATACTCGGCAAATAAATGTAGAAATACTAGATGCTTTATATACTAATAAAAATTCAATACTCATGAAAAAAAGGCGGTTTTCAACCGCCCTCTTCCCAAAACCCAGCTAGGTAGCACTAAGCAAATAACGTACACCTAGCCAACTAACGCCGTCTTTAGTACCGAAACCGGATGAGGTAATTCGGTTTGGCTTTCTAACTTTGCCTGACAACGGCATGAATAACCGGTTGCCACTAAGTGATCTCGCTTAGCTTCGTCTTCAACCACTTTTTTCCAGCTTTGCGCATAAATGGCTTGTGAAGTTTCACGGTGCTTTGCTTCGTGCCCAAATGTACCAGCCATGCCACAACAACCTGTTTGCAGAGGCTTGAGTGTGACCCCAAGCTGTTCATAAATGCTTTGCCACTGGAGATGGCTTTGCGGCTGGCTGGTTTTCTCGCTGCAATGGGATAACAACCAATGCGTTGCCGATACTTTGGCCTGCGGTAAGTTGGTTTGCTTTTTTAACCACGCATTTAGCCATTCTTGCACCAACATCACTTGGATTGCTTGTTCGGCATCGAGTGTTTTTGCGTATTCACCGCGATACGTAAGCGTCATGGATGGGTCTACCCCAACCAGAGGGACGCCAGATGTTGCCAATGGTGCTAAATTTTGCTGGTTTTTCTTTGCTACTTTTTCAAACCAACCCAGAAAACCATGTACATGCAGTGGTTTTCCGTTAGGTAGCAAAGGAGCAAGCCATGGAGTGATGCCTAAGTGATTCAATAACAAGATCAAATCTTGTAGCACTTTTGGCTCGAAATAGCGGGTGAATACGTCCTGAACAATGATGACACTATTTGCTTTTTGGGCATCACTTAACGCAGCTAATTTGGCAGGCGTTGCAAGCTGAACCAAGCTTTGTTTTAGCATCGGCTCTATTGCTAGTGGTTTTAGCGCTGGAGAATGCACCAACCCCAATTTTTCAAGCAAATAACTACCGATAGCAGACTGGGTGAGTAAGTTGTAGGCTGCAGGGAGTTTTGCCGCGATAGGAGCAATAAACTCCATGCTGGCCACTAGGTAGTCTTTTGCTGGCCTTAAATAACGCTGATGATAGTAGTAAAGAAATTTAGAACGGAAACTTGGCACGTCTACTTTAATGGGGCATTGTCCTGCGCAAGATTTACAGGCCAAACAACCATCCATGGCAGATTTTACTTCATGCGAAAAATCTGCCTTTTCTGTATTCGAAATAGTAAACCAAAGCTTTTTTGGTAGCGAAGCAAGTTGAGAGAGTTGGCTAATTTTCCCCACCGGCTGAATACCCTTTTGAGCCAGTTGCCGTAACCACTCTCGCAATAGGGATGCACGCCCCTTCGGTGAATGTCGACGATCTCTAGTCACCTTCCAAGATGGACACATGTAGTCATCTTGATCATAGTTGTAGCAAGCGCCATTCCCATTGCAATGCAAACCCTCATCATAGGCTTGGCGCACAACAATCGGGATTTGGCGATCAAAATGCCCACGTAAAGGTACGGCATCTACTGCCGTTAAGGTTGCCCCAGGGATAGTCGCGATCTTACCTGGGTTATATTGGTTAAACGGGTCAAAAGTTTGTTTGATTTGCTGCAGTACGGGGTAGAGCTTGCCAAAAAAAGCGGGCGCGTATTCAGAGCGTAGACCTTTACCATGTTCGCCCCACAACAAACCGTTATATTTTTTGGTTAAGGCGGCCACCCCTTCGGTAATCGTCCGAATAAGAGGTTCTTGGTTGGTGTCTTTCATATCTAGCGCTGGTCTGACGTGCAAAACGCCAGCATCAGCATGCCCGAACATACCGTAACGTAAACCATGGCTATCTAGTAAGGCTCGGAACTCGGCAATGTAATCTGCCAAATTTTCTGGCGGTACAGCGGTATCTTCTACAAAAGGTAAGGGGCGACGGTCTCCTGCTGCGCCACCCAACAAGCCAACGGATTTCTTACGCATTGTCCATAGTTGATTCACTGCCTTTTGCCCGCGGGCAATGGTATAACCAAAGCGTTTGTCCGTTTGGTCCCGCTCCATAAAGGCGGTGATCTCTGCTAATTGCTTTTCAAGATCGGTCTCATTCATTGCCACAAACTCCACCAAGTTAATGCCTAAGGTAGGTTCGTTGTTTGGATTGGCAGGGAAATACTCCGCCACTGCGTGCCAGATAATATCTTTTTGCGCCAATTGCAGTACAAGGCTATCCACCGTTTCGATAGACGCCGCATTTAGCTTCATTAATACCGGTGCGTCACGCAAGGCGCTGTCAAAATCTGGGTATCTCACCGATAAAATGGCGCTACAAGTGGGGATAGGTAGCACATTAATCTTGGCTTCAACAATCATGCCAAGCGTACCCTCTGATCCGCATAAAATAGCATTTAGATCAAATCGGCCATGTTCATCATAAATATGGGCAAGATCATAACCAGTTAAACAACGGTTTAACTTGGGGAAAGTTGCTTCAATTTCATCTGCGTATGTATCTTGGATGTGATCGAGTAAGCGGTGAATTTCACCAACCTTATCCTCTCTATCTAAAGCAGCATCTAGCTCTGCACCTTCTATTGGTTCACTTTCATAAACCAATCCGCCCGGTAATACCGTTTTTAGCGAGAGCACATGATCACGGGTTTTTCCGTACATGCAAGAGCCTTGACCGCTAGCATCGGTATTTACCATGCCGCCAATCGTTGCGCGGTTTGATGTCGATAACTCTGGTGCAAAAAATAAGCCATGTGGCGCTAAGGCAGCATTTAGTTGGTCTTTTACTACACCGCTTTGCACCCTCGCCCATCTTTCTTCTACATTAATTTCTAAAATCTGGTTTAAATGCTTAGAAAGGTCTACCACAATCCCTGATGTGAGTGATTGGCCGTTTGTCCCTGTACCGCCCCCTCTAGGCGCCAAGACAACAGATTGGAACCGTGATTGCGCAGCAATTTTGGCAATTAACTGAACATCCTGAGCATGTTTAGGGAATACCACAGCATCTGGCATTCTTTGGTAAATAGAGTTATCTGTCGCCGCAATGAGGCGATCACTCTGCTGTTGCCCAATTTCGCCCTCGAAACCATGAATCGCCAATTCCGTTAGGAAAGCTTGGTGAATGGATAACATGGCCGGTTGGTTATCTAATCTTGGGATCATGATCTACACACTCGTTTTTGTTCTTGTATTTGCATACTGGTTACAGAATGGCTCAGCACCGTAAAACGCAGAAAGCCTGCGGTGATCTGCAGGCTTTTTTAGCGAATTGCGCAAAATTACAATTCGCCTAGCAAGGATTCAATCACATCCATTGCTTTTTCTAAATCCGCCAATGGGATCGTTAATGGTGGCAATAAGCGAATCACATTGCCATGCTCACCCGCAGCGATGAGTAGCACGCCTTTCTCTCTTGCTTTTGCTAATAGCTTTTGCAGCTTAGCGGCATCTGGCTTGCCATCTGTCACTAAATCGAATGCTCGCATCGCACCAATGCCGCGCAGTTGGCCAATATGCTGACCATTTGGCCCTGCTTTCATTGCATTCACTCTTGCAACAACCACTTCGCCAATCTGGTTAGCTTGGGCAAGCAGGTGCTCGCTTTCCATTACCTCTAGTACAGCCGCCCCAGCGGCACACGCCACTGCATTACCGGCATATGTGCCACCCAAACCGCCAGGCGGCAAGCAATTCATAATGGTTTCTTTACCAATGACACCGGCTAATGGGAAACCACCTGCCACCCCTTTACCAATAACAAGTAGGTCTGGTTTAACGCCACTATGCTCTACAGCAAATAGTTTGCCCGAGCGGCCAAAACCACTCTGGATTTCATCCACAATTAGCAAGATACCGTGTTGATCGCACAGCTTGCGAATATCTTGCATAAACCCACTATCCACCGGAATAAAACCGCCCTCTCCTTGCACGGGTTCAATCACAATTGCCGCCACATCTTCTGGCGCTACTTCCACCTTTAAGATGCGCTCTAAAGAAGCCAATGCTTCTTCGCGTGTCACGCCATTATCTTTGCTGGCAAAGCTGGCGTGATAAACCGGCCCAGGTAATGGCCCAATCAAGGTTTTGTATGGTTTTACTTTAGCGGTCAGAGCCAGTGTGGCAAGTGTACGGCCATGAAAACCACCATCAAATGCAATCATTGCAGTGCGGCGGGTATAAGCACGCGCCAGTTTAATGGCGTTTTCCATTGCTTCTGCACCACTACTGGTTAACATTAAACGAGGATTTTCAATGATAGGCGCGGCAACTTTACTCAAACCGGCAGCGAGCTTCACGTAAGGCTCATGCGGAATCGCATTAAAACAGCTATGGGTAAATTTTTCCATCTGCGCCATCGCCGCTGACATCACTTTAGGGTGGCGATGCCCGGTATTTAGCACCCCAATACCAGCGATAAGATCGATATATTCATTGCCATCGGTATCCCAAACGCGCGCATTTTCTGCCCTATCTATATACACAGGGTGAAGCGTTTTAATGCCCGCACTCACATGGCCCGTTCTTAGATCATTCAGTTGCGATGAAGCAGTCATGGTTATTTCCCTCTGATTAGCACATTGCAGCTGTCATTTTGAAAATGCCTTGTGCATTTCCGCTATCAAAACGTAAGTCCATCTTCATTTCGCCAGAAGACTGGTCTAAAACGCGGTCACGGGTAATGAACTCATAAAATGAACCGGGTACAACCTGCTCTACCACACGGCCGGCCTCATCACGGAATGCGCGTTTTACTTGGGCAGCACGGAAAGCGGTTTGGCGAACAGAACCATCAGTAGAGACTTCTACCTGCGGCTTAATAGAACGACCCAAAGCAGCTTGTTGCTCGGTTAGTTTAAATACATCTGGTACGTGGTCGGTTGCATGGTTAAAACAGTTACCTTCCGTAGAAATCCACGCCATTTCGGCAGATTCTTTTAAGATAATGTTGTAATCATCTAGCGCTGGAATGGGGTGATGCACACCAAAAGCATGAACCAAGGCAGGCAATAAGCGAACTGCTGCTTCAAATGGCAATGCGCTATCTGCTGCAAGCTGCTGCAATAATGCGTGGTCTTCTGCTTTTAAAGGGTCTACCGAATCTTTGGTTACTCGACGCACCGCGTCTTGAAAGCTTGGGGAAAATTCATCCACATGCAATTCAGACACAAAAAACTGCGCGACCAACTCTGGGGCTTCTTGATGAACATAAGCACGGCCAGTCATTTTCAATTTTGGTAGAGGGTAAACACCACCAACAACAAAACCTAATGGCTCTAAAATGCGTTTGAAAGATAATTCGCCAGCAGGCAGGCTACCCATGCCTTCTAGTTTTACGGTGCGAAGCGCGCCATGATCAAACACCACTTGCTCACCAGCAGCTAACTTATCTGTTACATAGGCTTTGCCCTCTGGCACAGCTTCTAGGTTTTTATCAAACAACACCATATTCATTGCTTGTGCTAATACAAGTCTTGGGACGCTAACTGCATCTGGCGTTAAAAACACTTCATCGACTTGAATCATCTTAAACAAAGCTTCTGTTTTAGATTCTCCAACCACTTTAGATAATAAAGCCCAAAGTAAAGATTGACGTGCAGCAGTAGCAGACATGAAATTTCCTCACAAACTGTTGATGATGTTTTTCACAAAGCTTCGCTTGGTGAATGCGGTATGGAGGGTATTTTCGATGAGGGATGCAGGTTTATAAAGCGATGAGTTTTCAGAAGTTCATTCATAAAACTCATGAAGTTTTAGAGAATCATCCTTGTTAGTAAGCGTTCTAGCCAATCTAATGATTGGAATAACAACCGTGGTGATCAATCTAAAGCGACTATTTGAAAAGCCAACCTTTTGGATTGGCTCGTTTATATCCACATTGGCGATATACTTTAGTTCATTATGGTATTTTCAATGTTTAAATAGCGAGTGTAACGCCTTAGCGCAACTCTATTCGGCCATCATCTTTGTACTGAATTTTTGGGTACAATGGCATTTACTTAATTAGCCCAATTCAGTAAGTAAACACGCATGACCTATCTAACCATTCTAACGGCTAGTCATCAACGCTTAGTAGCGCATCCAAACTTACTTGAGCTCTGTGAAATTGCTCCCAAAGCCAGAAAGCGTTTTGCACTAATATGCATTAGCAGCTTTCTATTCGCACTAATGGCATTAATTGGATATCGGGCATTACCCTTGTTAGTAGTACCTCTTCTCATCGGAGTATTACTAGTCATTTTTATTCTTTCCGCCATGCTAGCCTCTAGATGCGGCAGACTTTGTGATATCTCTCCCAATATAGAATACATGAGCAATGCAGAACATCTTGCGAACATCTGTACTGAATGTGCGGATTATCGTGCAAGCGTCTATGCACAAGGAAGACCTTTTACCCGTCTCGATTTAGATGAAATGGGCAAAATCTATCTCCGACAGAAAAAACGTACAAAGCGTTAAGCTTGATGTTGCCTTGCCTTCAACATCTAAGAAAGACAACATCAAGGCAGTTTTAACGATCATTACCCAGCAATACTTCTGGTTGAAACCTGACGCGGATCGACGATAATTTCGATCAATGTGGTGTTTTCACTTGCTAGTGCATTTGTAAACGCCGCTTCAAACTCGGCGGTCTTTTCCACCCTAACCCCTTCTAGACCGAAGCTTTTTGCATAAGCAACAAAATCCGGATTTTCTAAACGGGTGGCGATTTTACGATCTGGATAATGCTTTTCTTGATGCATACGAATCGTGCCGTACACGCCATTATTGATCAGCAAGATGATGAGTTTTAATTGGTGTCTCGCAATAGTCGCGAGCTCTTGCGCATTCATCATAAAACACCCATCCCCTGCAAAGCAGATGGCTGTACGATCAGGTTCAGCAACGGCTGCACCAATGGCAGCAGGTAAGCCATACCCCATTGCACCACTTGTTGGCGCTAATTGAGACGGATATACGCTATAGCGGTGAAAACGATGCAACCAGCCCGTATAGTTACCCGCACCATTCGTATAAATTGCATCTTTTGGAGCTAGCTGATTCACGGTTTGCATCACCGCAAACATATCTACGTCTCCAATTACCTTAGCGGAAGCTAAGTTAGCTTCGTATTCTGCTTGGGCACGTGATAACCATGGCTGCCAAGCAATGGAATCTGATTTGGGTTTAATCTCTGCCAACCCAAATGCGGCCTCATTCACACTAACCGCCACCCCCACTTTGGCAGAAAATACTTTATTAATTTCTGCTTCATCAGGATGAAGATGAATAAGCGTTTGCTGAGGGGTTGGCGAGGTCACCAAGGTATAGCCATTGGTGGTCATTTCAGATAAGCGTGAACCAATCACAATCAGTAAATCCGCCTCTTCTACTCGCTTAGCGAGTTGCGGACTAACCGATGTACCTAATTCACCAATATAGTTTGGATGAAGATTATTAAATACATCTTGTCGGCGGAAACTCGCTACCACCGGCAACGACCAATCATTAGCAAATTGGGTTAATGCTTCACGCGCATTTTCTGTCCAGCCACCACCGCCAACAATGATTAACGGTTGCTTGGCTTTTGCTAATTCAACCCTAATTTCCTCTTTCGCCAATAAGGGTAAGGGTGCATCAAAGCGGGTGGGCATTGTGGGCAAGCTACTTTTAGCGACAACATCTGTCAGCATATCTTCTGGCAAGGCAATGACAACAGGGCCAGGTCGGCCAGCCGTTGCAATTTGGTATGCTCTTTGCAAAATTTCCGGAATCCGTCGTGCATCATCAATTTCGGTAATCCATTTTGCTAGGGGTTTAAACATTTCACGGTAGTTCACCTCTTGAAATGCCTCTCTACCCAGCTGATCTCTCGATACTTGGCCAATAAACAGCAATAAAGGGGTGGAATCTTGCAGTGCCGTGTGAATCCCGATACTTGCATTACACGCGCCGGGCCCTCGGGTAACAAAACATGCGGCTGGTCTGGCTTTTAATTTGCCATACGCCTCTGCCATAAACCCTGCGCCGCCTTCATTACGGCAAGTGATCAACTCAAAAGCATCTTTTACATCATAAAGCGCATCTAATACGGCCAAATAGCTTTCGCCCGGCACACAAAAACCAGTATCCACGCCAAGTGCCAACAAGCTATCTACCAACAACTGTCCACCTGTACGGTTTTCTACATACTTTGCTGTCATTTGTTTACTTTCGAGTTAATCACCTAGGCCCTCTGTTTAGCCTTAGATGGTGCAGTTTAGCTTTGTATTTGCAAGGAAAGTGTTGCTTATTCCCCATTTGTTTCTTATAAGAAACTTTGTTTCCATATTAGTAACAAGCCAGCTATTTGGCAACCTTTTTGGTCAATGTTAAGATGGGATAAAACAGAGGCAGGTCATGGAACTCAAGACAATCAAACCGAAAAAATTAGAAGTTACACGGGCAGAAAATTTTCCAGTGGCGACAGAGAGCAAAGTCGTCTCTCTCGGCACGCGGGTAAGAAATGCAAGACAAGAGCAAAACCTCACGCTAGAAAATGCGAGTAAGCTGTGTGGTGTCTCTCGTTCGACCTTATCCAAAATCGAAAACGAGCTGATGTCTCCAACGTTTGATGTGCTGCAGAAGATAATCGCCGGTTTAAAAATTGAATTTAACAGCCTGTTTGGACCAGCTCCTAGCCAAGGCCATAGCGGACGCCGCGCCGTCACAAAAAGTGGTGAAGGTGAACGTTACGAACAGGGAAAATCCTACCAGTTTGAAGTGCTCGCCAATGAGCTAGCGCACAAAACCATGCTGCCATTTAAAATTACCGTGACAGCAAGGCACCTAGACGATGTGGGCAAATGGTCTCGTCACGAAGGCGAAGAATTTGTGTATGTATTATCTGGCACACTACGTATGTACACAGAACTCTACACGCCAGTAGATTTAGAAGTGGGCGACAGTATTTATTACGATGCAAAAATGGGCCATGCCGCGATTTCGATTAGCGAGCAAGATGCAGTGGTATTGTGGGTGACAACACAGCGGCCAAGTTACTAATCTATTAGCATGAACTGATATTTAGCTGGATTAGCTCCCCATTACTGATAAAAATGGGGAGTATCATGCGAATCAAAGCGCCATTCACTCTGTTTCTTTAGTTTGGGTTTTACGTACAATCGTACCGATATCAACGCCAAGCGCTTTCGCCGCTTTTCTTTTAGAACCTAATTTATCGACAACCTCTTGAATGACTGTTCTTTCATAAGAGGAAACAATAGACTTTAAATCACCCTCTACTAAGTTGTGATTACCAGAGCTAGACGACTCGTTTAAAATGTATTCGGGTAAATGCTTTACATCACCAATTGCGCCAGCCATGACAGAAATTTGCTGCACAATATTTTGAAGCTCACGAATATTCCCGGGAAAAGAATACGACATTAGTTTCATTCGGCATTCGCTTGAAAGGCTCAGTGGTTCGTCTCTTCCTTTGTTAATGACGGCAACAAAGTAATCTAGCAACTCATTGATCATCTCTTTAGAGTCACGAAGAGATGGCGCATGAAGTGGAACCACAGCAATTCGGTAGTATAAATCTCTCCTGAAACTGCCTTCAGAAACCATTGTAAAAAGATCACGATTCGTTGCTGTAATAATTCTAACTTTAACCGTATGCTCCGTCGCCCCACCCACTCTTTGCACACTACCAGACTCAAGAAACTTCAATAACTTTGCCTGCATGACCAAAGGAATTTCTCCTACTTCATCGAGAAATAATGTCCCTCCATCAGCTGCCTCGATTAAACCCTTTTTTCCGCTTTGCAATGCACCAGTAAACGATCCACGCTCATAACCGAACATTTCAGATTCAAACAGCGTATCTGGAATGGCGCCGCAGTTCACATGCACAAAAGGAGATGCCTCATCTGAAATATAGGTATGCAGATAACGTGCAATTTCGGTTTTGCCAGCCCCAGACTCTCCTAACAAAAGTACCCGTGCATTTTGTACCATT
Organism: Leeia speluncae; assembly: GCF_020564625.1. NCBI lineage: Bacteria > Pseudomonadati > Pseudomonadota > Betaproteobacteria > Neisseriales > Leeiaceae > Leeia > Leeia speluncae. Next base: position 141,224 of record NZ_JAJBZT010000007.1, on the reverse strand, counting down.
GCACGTTCACCCACTGTCAGTAACTGATTTAGTTTTGGCGAAATTCTGCGTTGATGAACAAGATCTGGACGCGTCTTTTGCTGTGATAGAAACTTAAATGCAGACTTGCTATTTGGATCACCTACCCGTTTTCTTTCATGATCGATGACGGATAAGTCTCTTAAAACAACGATAATTCCGTTGTTATGAATAGAGTCTTGGCCTATTCGTCGAATGGATGAAAGTAGAGAACGATTCTCGCCAATATTTAACAGTAACTCGGCTTTTCTACCGGTTTTTATCCGCGTGATGAGATCATCTAGATTGATTGAAGTAAGTCTAGTCAGAATAGAGAAATGTTGGTTTTTAACTTCTTGGTATTCACAATTCAACAGCGCTGAAAATTGTGAATTGAGATAAACCACCTCTCCGCGTTGATCAATTACCGCTACGCCATCTGGTAACGCTTCTAACGCATCGTCTAAAGGAAACTGTGTACGCCCGTTCCCATTCATTTAAATGCCTCATTACCTACAACAGGCTGAGAAGAATCCTGTTTAGGCAGGCGTAAGGTAATCACACAGCGTCCTTGCTCGAACTCATTTGAAGTAGATGCAATGGTTGCCAGACACTTTACTCTAGCGCCATTTCTGCGCATCGCAAAAGCAGGGATCGGATTAGCGACTCTAGCCGGCTTTGCCATTTGCAAGGAAACCGTGATTGGTTCGCTCGTATCTAGGATATGATCGAGACTAATCCCTAGAATGTGCTCAATTTTCCAGTCTAAACTCCATTCTACAGCGGTATTAGCACCATCAATTCGGCCATTGCTATCGACTACGATGACGGGATCAGGAATTGCCCCTAAAATATCCAGAGCAGAGTTTGCTTGGGATTTTAATTCCATCTCTCTTCTTTTGCGGCTATTCAAATCTCTTACCGTGCCCCAAAAACGATAAAGTTGGTTGTCACGAATATCGGCGCGAACATCATTTTCAACAAACATATCTACACCATCAAAGCGGTGATCATGCGCAAGCGCACCGTCAATATGGAAGTTATGGTTAATCAACTCTCGAACAAATGATTCATTTTCTGGATTTCGGGCAAACACCGCTCTGACATCATGATTGTTAATATCATCACCAATTGGCAAACGATACAGACGTGACATCGCTTCATTACAATAACGCCAAATACATTGGTTCTGGAAAATTTGCCGGATGATTTCGTGTTCAGGGGCGGTCATATCGACTGGTTCTGTATATTCAACGCAATAACTGGCATCTCTTGCTGTAGAAATGATACTAGACAGAACTTCATTTTCTCGCTCAAGCCGTTTTACATTTGCAAGAGCATTACCTAGCGGCATTTTTACTACGCTTAAGCAACGACCAAAATCAGGGTCGTCAATAATACTCGTGCTTGCCGCAAATTCATATGTTACGCCATTGCTACCCGTCACTTTTAGTTCAATCATTTGAATTGGACTTTGACGCTTACCAACAAGCAAGTCTTGAAATAACTGGCGGGTTTCATCTGGATAGATGTATTTGGTGCTAACGCCAGTTAGTTCGCCAACTTTAAAACCAAGATACGTTTCTTCGGTCTGATTGACGTAAACGATCCTGTCATCCGATGAAATCACATCGAATAACACAGGAGCCGAATTCCAAAGACGGGCATGCTGGTTCATCTTGCTTCTTTCCTTTTGCTTCCTGATGACAGTCAATTAAAGCTTTTTCAGTATATGAGCATTAAATGCGTTTCGGCGGAATCCCAACATATTAAACAATTCAAACAAGGTATGAACTGTCTGAACTACTTTTTTCTCACCGTCGTCCGACTTATCCTACTCAAAAGGCTGAGCGGCTCGACTACCTCTGCTCAAATACGATGGTTTTCAGTATCACGCAGCTAAATCAAATAATGCGCTACATAAAAAATTTGCTTGCCAGATTACGTCCGGCAAGCAAGTTTAGTCCTGAATGTGCTGCGTATTAATTACTCTTCATTCATCGCCAAATTAGTTACCTTATCTTTTTTGACGTTCTTTTTAGATTGACGAGTAATGTGCCATGCATCCCCTGCTGGTGCGTTACTATTACGATGCGGTTTTTCTAGAAGCAAATATAAGCAACCAGTCACCAACACGATGGTCAGGCTGAGTAACACAGAGTAGTTCATATACCATGGCGCATCAGGAGAACGTGGCCACAAGATGTTAATCGTAGCCGCAACACCGTAGACCAATGCCAAGATATTCACGATCCAACCCCAATGACCTAACTTGAATTGGCCAGCAGGACGCCACCCGCGAAAACGAGCGAATAGCGCACCAACAATCACCATCTGAAAAGCAATATAAATACCTACTGATGCAAAGCTAACAATGATAGTTAGACCTTCTTGAATAAAGAAGCCAATACATACAATTAATGCAGAGATGACACCTGCAAGTATCAAAGCAGCTGATGGAACGTGATTTTTTGGTGAAATTTTCGATAACACACCACTGAAGGCAATCATTTTGTCGCGAGCATACGCATAGATAAGACGGCTAACGGCAGCTTGCAAACTAAGAATGCACGAAATATGGGAGATCAAAATAATTCCATAAATCACACGCGACCCAATCTCGCCAAAGTTTCTGGTCAGGATTGTATTGATTGGATCGACATCCTTTCCGGTAATCACGGCTTGCAAATCAGGTACGGCTAGAATCAACCCAAGACACGTATAAATGGTTACTGGAATACCAATATAAATGGTCATACGCATCGCTTTAGGAATGGCTTTACTTGGATTTGGTGTTTCTTCGGCCACATCTCCGCAAGCTTCAAAACCGTAGCAGCAAAACATACCAACTAGTGCTGCGGCAAGGAATGCAGGAAGATAAGAACCTCCGGATCCCAAATTAAAGGTTTCTAAAATGACATGAGGCGAGTTAAGACGACCAAATAGCAAGAGATAGCCACTCACCAACAGTGCCCCTGCAATTTCACAAATAAAGCCAAACATAGCCACCCGTGCTAATGCCTTTGTCCCCAATTGATTAAACAATGTAGAAGCAAATAGCAGTACGAGCGCAATCACCGTTGTGTTGAATGGTGTCACGGTAAAACCGAGCAGATAAGCTAAAAATGGCGCCCCTCCAACCGGAACGGCAGCCACGGTTGTAATCAAAGCCCACATGTATATCCATCCGCTCATCCATGCCCAACGAGGGCCGACTAGCCTGCGTGTCCATGGATAAAGACCACCGGCGATCGGAAACTGCGATACCACTTCACCAAAAATTAGACACACAAACATTTGGCCAATGGCGGCAATCAGATAAGACCAGATAAATGGCGGGCCGCCAGCGGTCATGCCAAATGCAAATAGCGTATAAGCACCAACCACAGGTGATAAATACGTAAATCCAAGTGCAAAACTTTCCCAAAGGCTCATCGAGCGATCAAAGCTTGGGGTATAACCTAATGCTTTGAGTTGCTCATCATCATTGTTGTATTGTTCTTGCATTGTTCTCTCCAGAGATCGATTTAACCCAAGTGGATCCAAACAGATTTTGTCTGCGTATGCGCAAGGACAGTCTCAAAGCACTTATCTCTACCTTGGCCAGACTGTTTATACCCACCCCAAGGTTGGGTCATGTCACCATGGTCATAACAATTCACCCAGACCATGCCAGCCTCGATCTCTTTGACCATTCGATGTGCCGTAGTGAGATTCGATGTCCAGATGCCCGCACCTAAACCATAAATAGAATCGTTGGCAATCTGGATTGCTTCATCGACTGATTTAATTGGCATGATGGTTGCAACTGGCCCAAAGATTTCTTCACGAGCGATACGCATATTGGGATTTGCATCGAAGAATAAAGTAGGAGCCACAAAATATCCGGCACTTAACTCTGGCGCGAGCGAGGCTGCTAGTGCTTGTTTAGCGCCTTCGGTATTGCCAATTGAAATGTACTCTTGCACTCTGCGTTGCTGCTCACGTGTTACTAATGGCCCCATGGTCGTCTGTGGATCAAGTGGGTTACCTGGTTGATATAGCTCTGGTGCACGTTTGATGAACTTCTCAACAAACTGATCATAAATTTTTTCATGAACAAGAATACGAGAACTAGCGGAGCACACTTCACCTTGGTTGGCATAAATACCATGAATCGCGTAATCAACCGCGACATCAATATCAGCCACATCATCAAGAATGATTTGAGGGCTCTTACCCCCCAACTCAGTCGTAACGCGCTTCATATTAGATTGGCCGGCATAAATCATCATTAGACGACCAACCTCTGTAGATCCAGTAAAGCTAATCTTGTCGACATCCATATGAGAAGCAAGTGCACGACCAGCATCTTCACCGAAACCATTCACAACGTTAAACACACCGTCTGGTCCACCGGCTTCGGTAAACAATCGTGCTAATAAAAGCGCACTCATTGGAGACTGTTCTGCAGGTTTAAGTACCACCGAATTGCCTGCCGCCAGTGCCGGAGCGACTTTCCACGCGGCCATCATCAATGGATAGTTCCATGGCGTAATGCAACCAACCACCCCTAATGGCTCCCGCACAATCATATGAAGTGCATCAGTGCTAGTATTCGTAACAGCACCTTCGATCTTGTCGATCGTTTCCCCAAAATAGCGGAAAGTTAGTGCAGCAAAGGGAACATCGCCAGTCAGCAAACTAGTAATCGGCTTACCCATGTCCAAACAATCCAAGAGAGCTAACTCACCCGCATGTTTTTCGATTAAGTCAGCCATCCGATAAAGCACGCTCATTCTGTCGCGCGGCGCCATTTTAGACCAACTACCACTGCGGTAAGCGGCACGGGCACTGGTAACGGCTAAATCGATATCTTTAGCAGTACCTAACGACATTTCGGCAATCAGCTGATCAGTTGCCGGATTCACATTCGTGAAACGCCCTCCTTCATGAGCGTCCACAAATTTACCGGCAATATATAGTCTTGTTTCTGGCTTTAAGTTAGCGGCTAGTTTGCTCCAGTAACTTAAATCTTGATCTTCCACGTTAGTATTGCTTTCACTCACTTTGACTCTCTCCAATTAAACAATTTTCACCCAACCTGATCGATCGTCTTTGGACTTCAAATGATTGATCAGTTGGCATAGCGATATTCCTTGCTTTACGTATACAAAGAATTGCTAATGTCTTTGGCAAAAAGCGTGCCATCTAGTAAGTCATTGATTTATATGAAGGTATAAAATGGGCCATTTACAAAGTGATGATTTTTTTAATAGCATGATGCAAAAATTCATCACCACATAAAGTGTTATTTAAAAATAGAAAGAAATGGTTGAATGAATAAGTGTTTTAAGACGGGTTCTCATAACTCGATAAAGAACACTAGTTTTCGCCTTCCAAGCAGATTAGAACCACTATGGTTCTGGTGAAATGCAATGGCCAGCATAAATAAAAAAAGGCGGCTTTTCAGCCGCCTTTTTCGTTATATATGCCCCTAATTAAAATCTGGCCGTTGCCGCATGGGCAACTTGTGCGCCCACTTCGTAATACATTTCTTTGACAGAACGGAAGCTCGCTTCATCGATAGTAGATAGTGGGAGCGGCATATCTTTAGCGTCTAGATCACCCAGGATTAATTTGGCAATTTCTCTACCAAAGACAGTCCCCGGAGAAATACCACGGCCGTTGTAGCCACTAAAAGAGATGACCTGTTTGCTTGGCATGTGGAATCGTGGCAAGGCATTTGGGGTCATGCCGATCATACCAAACCATTCGTAATCAAACTCTACGCCTTTTAAATACGGGAAGAGTTTGTACATAGCGCGTTTTGCCCATTCTTTATGAATAGAAGCGCCCATACCGCGAAGTGCGCCGACACTTCCAAATACAAGGCGGTCTTGCTGATCATAACGGTAAGAGGTGAGGATTTCGCAGGTATCCCAAACCCCTTCTCTGCCTGGCAATAGCTTTGCTTTTTGCTCTGCATTGAGTGGTTTGGTTGCAAAGTTAAAGTACGGCAAGTGCACTAGCTCTTCACGCAATTTAGGCAAATTCCACGCTTCTGCAGAGTAAGCATTAGTTGCCAATACAACCCACTTTGCTTTTATTTTGTATCCGTTTTCGGTTTCTACTTCGTATGTTTCGCCGGTTTCGCTATAGCGTTTCACACGGGTATTAGAATATAAGCTTGCACCTTCTTTGATCGCTGCTTTGGCTAGCCCACGCACATACGCAAGTGGCTGAATCGTACCGGCTCTTTTATCTAGTAACGCACCGGTGTAAGCATCTGTTCCTGTTCGTTTTGCCGTTTCTTCTTGGGATAACACTTCAACTGGCGCGCCAAGTGCTTTCCATTGTTTTTCTCGCGCTTTGATATCAGCTAATCCACTTTGCCCGACGGCACAATGAAGTGTGCCATTCGGAACAGCCTCACACTGCATTTCATAGTGTTTAACAAGTTCGTATACGTACGCGGGGCCAGCACCTAGCTGTGTTAGCAAGCGGTTGCCATAGACTTCACCCAGTTCTTTCATTACGTCTTCTGGCTGCACCCACATCCCGGCATTGACTAGCCCAACATTTCGGCCAGAACCACCAAAACCAATTTCGTTGCCTTCTAATACAGCAACTTGCATACCGCGTTTTGCTAGGTGTAATGCCGCAGAACAGCCGGTAAATCCACCGCCAATAATGGCGACATCCACCACTAAATCTTGGTTGAGCGCATGTGTTTCTGGTGGCAATGGTGCGGATGCTTCCCACAATCCGTGCGATCTTTTATCACCTAGCATGTGAATACCCTTTATCTAAATAATTGAACTCATTAAACCAATTAAAAGGATTGGTTTTATTCTTAAAAAACGGGGCCTCCGAAGAGGCCCGCGAATACCCACAAGCCCAGTAAAGCACAGTGAGGAGAGTAACCGTTTACTGCAATGTTCTATTTCTATTTGCTGCCAGCATTGATGCTAGTTTTTCTGCGGAACCTAAGCACATCGTCCACCCAAATGTGCCGTGTCCGGCGTTAATCCATAAGTTCTCTAATGCCAATTGCCCAATCACCGGTATGCCGGTGGGTGTCATTGGTCTTAACCCACTCCAAAAACTGGCTTTTTCTTTTTCATAACCAATCTCTGGGTATAAACGTAGTAAAGCTGATTCTAGAATTTGTCTTCTGCTATCTGGCAAAGACAAATCGAACCCGCAAATTTCCGCAAACCCACCTACCCGCACCCGGTTTCCTAACCTGGTAATCGCGACTTTGTACTTATCATCTAGCACGGTTGATGCAGGCGCTGTTTCGCTATTTGTAATAGGCAGTGTTAGCGAATATCCTTTAACGGGATAAATAGGTAATTTTTTACTCACACCGTGCAGCAAATCATTGGTATAGCTACCAGTACATAACACCAACTGATCTACCGGAACGCTCTCTTCATCTAGTTGAAGATGGCTGACACGCTGATTAGCTGTGTGAATTGATCTCACCGTATAACCAAACCGAAATTGCACGCCCATGCGTTTACACACATCCGCCAACGCGGTGGTAAAGGCATAACAATCGCCCGTTTCATCATCCGGGAAGGCTACTCCCCCTACTATAGACTCGGTATTCATTCCCGGTTCTACCTTAGTAATTTCATGCTTACTCAACACTTGGTAATGCAAACCAAATTGCTCAATCCGCTTAATCTGCTGACTAACCGATTCAAAACTTTCTGTATCAGTAAATACTTCTAAATTGCCCTGTTTGCCATGATCAAAATGAATATCATGTTCTTTCAGCAACTCATCGAATAAGGCTTGGCTTTTACAAGATAAAGCCATCATTGCTTCAAAATTAGACTGGTTTCTCTCACTAGTACATTGTTGATAGAGCGAAAATAGCCAGCGATATCGTTCTGGTGATAAACCAAATCGGACCTTTAACGGGCCGTTATCTTTAATGATCCAGCTAATAGCTTTTAGCACCAAACCCGGTGCTCCCCATGGTCCGGTATATGAAGGGGTAATCTGCCCTGCATTGGCAAAACTCGTTTCCATTGCAGGGCCAGATTGACGATCAATCACCATCACTTCATGACCGGCTTTCGCAAGAAAGTAAGCGGTGGTGACACCAATCACACCAGCCCCCACCACAATTACTTTCATGCGCTAAGCTCCCTAATTTGGCAAACTACTTATTTGCTACCTTGTTGAATTTGCAAGGTTTCCCACTTTCCAGCCTTCACTTTATAAAGTGATGCGGCTGCATATTTCATGTCGCCAGTATTTGTAAATGCAATACGGCCACTCACACCTGGGAAATCAATTTTTGCTAAAGCAGGCAAGTACACTTTAGGGTCTGCAGAGTTGGCTTTGGTCATGGCGTTAATCAATGCCCAAGTCGCATCGTAAGTAAATGGAGAATAAGCAAGGATGTCGGTGCCAAACTTCTTCTTCATTTTGTCTTCTAGCTGCTTACCTTTTGGCATTTTTTCAACTGGAAGGCCATATTCCCAAGACATGGTGCCTTCTGCACTATCTTTACCAGCGAGATTGATGAAGTTATCCGTTGTAAATCCGCCGCCGCCCATTAGCACTGCATTAACACCCAATTGCTTCATCTGTTTTGCCATTGGGCCTGCTTGTGCATCCAAACCGCCGAAGAAAATCAGATCTGCTTTGGCAGATTTGATAGCGGTAAGCACAGACATGAAATCGGTACTTTTATCGGTAGTGAATTCACGAGAAACAATATTGCCACCTGCTGCTTTTGCGGCTTTACTGAATTCGTCTGCCATACCTTGGCCAAAAGCGGTACGGTCATCAATCACCGCAATGCGTTTTGCTTTTAAATCTTTTACTGCATAGCTACCGGCGTATGCACCCATTTGCGCATCGGTATTAATAATACGGAAAGTGCTCTTGAACCCTTGTGCAGTTAGCTGTGGGTTACTAGAAGCTGGGCTAATTTGTGGTAATCCAGCCGCTGCATAGATTTTTGAAGCAGGAATACTTGTACCAGAGTTAAAGTGGCCAACAATACCCACTACACCCGCATCAACTAGACGTTGAGCAACCGCTACACCTGTACGTGGATCGCCTTGATCATCTTCAGAAACCAAAACAAAGTTAGCAACTGAACCACCAATTTTGATTTTCTGAGCGTTTGCTTCTTCGATCGCGATTTTTGCCGCATTTTCCATGTCTTTGCCGTAATGGCCGAATGCACCAGACATTACCGCTGAAAAACCAATCTTGATCGTGTCTGCACCGGCGGTCATGGTCAGACCAGCCATTGCTAACGCGAAAGTTAATTTGGTGACAGTTAATTGCTTTTTCATGAACCCTCTCCTATTAGGTTTTAAGGCAAAACATCACTCACCGGGGAAGGGGTCCCCGGCTTGGATTTCAAACAGACTTGGCTTACAGACTGAAGTCGATACCCTGTGCTAGCGGTAATTCTTTGGAATAGTTAATGGTGTTGGTTGCGCGGCGCATGTAACCTTTCCATGCATCCGAACCAGATTCACGACCGCCGCCAGTTTCTTTTTCTCCACCAAACGCGCCACCAATTTCAGCGCCACTTGGCCCGATGTTGACGTTAGCGATACCGCAATCCGAACCAAAATCAGAGGTGAATAGTTCTGCTTCGCGAAGGTTGGTAGTGAACACGCAAGAAGACAAACCATGGTGAGAAGCGTTGTTTGCTTCGATCGCTTCTTCAAAGTTGGTGTACTTCATTACATATAGAATTGGTGCAAAGGTTTCTTGCAACACAATCGCGGTTTGCGCTGGCATTTCAGCAATCGCTGGTTTTACGTAGTAGCCATTTTCACAACCTGCAACGGTGATACGCTCACCACCGGTGACTTGGCCGCCCTGCTCTTTTGCAGAAGCAAGCGCAGATTGCATACGATCAAAGGATGCTTTGTCGATCAACGGGCCCATTAGCGTGCCGTTTTCTAGTGGGTTGCCGATACGTACTTTGCCGTATAGTTCTTTTAGTTTGCTGACCAAACCATCGTAGATAGACTCATGCACAAACAAGCGACGTAGCGTTGTACAACGTTGTCCTGCAGTACCCACAGCAGAGAACAAGATGCCACGCAAAGCCAAATCTAGATCGGCGGTTTCGCTGATAATGCCGGCGTTATTTCCACCTAGTTCTAGAATAGAACGGCCAAAGCGTTGCGCCACAGCAAGGCCTACTGCACGGCCCATTTCGGTACTACCCGTTGCACTAACGATGCCAACGCGCGCATCTTTGGTTAGCACCTCACCCACATCACGGCCGCCAATTAAAGTTTGAGACAAACCTTCTGGTGCAGCACCAAACAAACTAATCGCTTCGTCCATAATGGCTTGCACAGCAACTGCTGTTAATGGGGTTTTTTCAGATGGTTTCCATACCACAGAGTTACCGCACACTAGCGCTAGCGCAGCATTCCAAGACCAAACGGCAACTGGGAAGTTAAACGCTGAAATAACACCACACACACCAATTGGATGCCATGTTTCTGCCATGCGGTGACCAGGGCGTTCTGAAGCAATCGTTAAACCATAAAGCTGACGAGATAGACCGACGGCGAAATCACAGATATCGATCATTTCTTGTACTTCGCCCAAGCCTTCTTGAACGATCTTTCCTGCTTCCATCGAAACTAGCTCACCTAGTGGCTGTTTGTATTTACGTAGCAGTTCACCAAGGATGCGAACTAACTCACCACGTTTTGGTGCAGGCACATGACGCCACTCTTTGAATGCTTTTACTGAAAGCGCTAATGCTGCATCTGCATCACTCGCCTGAATGGTGGCAACTGCACCAATCTTTTCACCATTCACTGGTGAAAACACTTCTAGGCCTTGTGCTTGATAAGCAGAAGCAGGGACGCCCATGGCGCTCATAATGGCATCAATTTTCATATTCACTCCAAGATTTCCGATAAGAAACTACGAGGCCATTATTTGAGGAAACTTGATACATGTCAATAATAATTCTGCAATTTTTTCAGATAGGAAATTTATGATGCTAAGTAAATTTTCGAGCATTCTAAAAAACTTAGCTTGATAAGTAAAAACAAAATATCTATATATTTCAGTTAATTATAGTCATATAATATCTAATTCAAATATACTCATCATTTAAACCATTTAGTAAAAAGGAAACAACTACGTAGTTGTACTTAGCCACTTTTTCTAATTAGAAACACAGAAAACCCAAACTGATTTCCAATAGGAAAACATCCTTGATTTTGGTAATATTCATCAGACTCTCTTAGCTTGTTCCCTTTTGGAAACCAAACATGCGACGTAACCTCCCCTCACTTTCTGCTTTGCAGTGTTTTGATGCAGCTCACCGCCACCTGAGTTTTACGCGCGCAGCAGAAGAACTTTGCCTGACGCAAAGTGCAGTCAGCCGGCAGATTCGGCAATTGGAAGATTTTTTGGGACGGCCGCTGTTTGAAAGAATTAAACAACGCTTAGTATTAACCACGGCAGGTGAAGCCTATGGCGCAGTGATTCGCGAAGTGTTGGATCGGGCGGAAGCGGCGACTATTCAGCTAAAATCGCATCAAGATGAAAACAAAGTGCTACATCTTGCGGTGTTACCTACATTTGGGACGCGCTGGTTAATCCCCAGATTAGGTACGTTTTACGCCGCCCATCCGGATATAGAACTGAATATTTCTTCACGTACCACACCGTTTGATTTTTCCAATGAAGATCTACATGGGGCGATTCATTTTGGCCCTGCCTTATGGCCGGGGGCTGTTTGCCATCGGTTAATGGGGGAAAAATTAGTCCCCGTCTGTTCACCCCAACTATTACCAAATGGAAAAGCACTAACGGATATTGATGAACTCCACCATTACAAACGCTTGCAACTCACCAGCCGTCCACAGGCGTGGAATGAATGGTTACACCATGCAGGTGCAGAAGATATCGATGCATTTGCAGGGCCGCGATTCGAGCAGTTTCAAATGGTGATTCAAGCCGCGCTATCAGGATTAGGGATTGCCCTTCTGCCAATGCACTTTATCGAAAATGAACTGAACTCAGGCGCCTTAACCATTGCATATGATCACCCAATGGAAAATAGCCAAGCCTATTATTTTGTTTACCCCGCATCTCGCGCAGATACTTATGCGGTGCGTGCATTTAAAGATTGGATCAATCTAACGATTGCGTCGGAATAACATCCCTAATTTTCAAGCATAGTTGACGATTTTTACACCCTCTTTACGTCTAGCTCACCCGATTAAACGCCTAGCTGTGTCATAGTTTCATATAAGAAATCAGCGGAAATCCGCCCATTAAATCTCAGGGACCTTCAACACAATGAAGCAAAAGTCACATCTCACTTGGCTAATCGGGCTAAGTATTTCCATATTTTCCTTTTTTATCGCGACGCCAGCGTTTGCCTTAGATGCCAAAGTCAGCTGCGAATCTCTTCAAGCGTATGATCTAAGCAATATAGGCGGTAACGGCAGCAAGATTATTAGCACGAAGGTGGAAGCCAATCATGGCAAAAACCTGTGTACGGTAGAGGGTTTACTCTCTCCTGCCATTCATTTTCAAACAACACTCCCGATGACTGGCTGGTCCGAACGTTACCTACAAGTAGGCTGCGGCGGTACTTGCGGCAGTATTCGATTAGATTCCGGCGCATCAGAAGGCTGCGCACCACTCGAAAATAATGAAATGGTGGTGTCCTCTACTGATATGGGCCACCAAGGAATGGGCACAGAGTTTGGCGAAAACGATCAGCAAAGAGCAGACTTTGCTTATCGCGGTGTGCATATCACGGCAGTGGCCAATAAAGCCCTCATCAAAGCGCTGTATGGAAAATCGGTAGAAAAATCCTACTTTAATGGCTGCTCTGATGGCGGACGTGAAGCCTTAATGGAAGCACAGCGATTCCCGAATGACTTTGACGGCATTATTGCTGGCGCCCCTGCAATGCTATTCCAGGTTCAAAATAGCCTTCATCACGGTTGGCTAGCCATGAGCAACACAGGAAAAGACGGTAAAGCTATTCTTGTGGCTAGCCGTTTGCCAATTTTGCACAATGCAGTGATTGCAGCATGCGATCAACTAGATGGTATGAAAGATGGTCTTTTAACCGATCCGCGTGCATGTCATTTTGACCCGACCACCATCGAATGTCCGCCAACTGCTTCTGATACAAGCCAGTGTTTAACCCATGCAGAAGCAGAAGCTGCCGCAAAAATTTACCAAGGAGCAAAAGACCCAACAACAGGCCGCTTCTTAACCGTAGGTTCCGTTCAATATGGTTCCGAGCTCGCATGGGCGGGAGTATTTGTCCCAACTGATGCAAACCAACCTATCTTTAGCAAAATGATTGCAGAAGGTGCGATTCAACACTTAGTGTTTGGAAACTCGGCAAACAAAGTAGATAAACTAACGGCGCTCGCCTTTACAGAAGCAACACTAGATGCGCTTCGCCAAAGACACCCACTTTTTGATGCGGTAAATCCGGATTTATCCGCTTTTGCTGCAAAAGGTGGCAAGCTCATTTTATGGCACGGTTGGTCAGACCCACATATTTCACCACTCACCACTATTGCCTATCATGAAGCGCTGATCAAACAAATGGGTGCAGAAAAAGCAGAAAATTTCGAAAGACTATATTTGCTTCCCGGTGTATTTCACTGCGGACAAGGCGACGGCCCATCTTCAGTCGATTTGATGTCTAAGATGATTGATTGGGTAGAGGCTAGCCACGCGCCATTTTTAATCGAAACCAGCACCAGCAAAACCAAAGCAAACAATTTTGGACAACCAACAAGCGAAGCAAACAAACCCGCAGGAGCACCTCCAAGTGTAGAGTCACCAGAAAGAAGTCGCCCGGTTTATCCTTACCCACTGGTAGCTAGTTATAAAGGCAATGGTGATATCAACCAAGCAAGTAGTTTTGAACCAAGAGACCCACTGCTACCGCGGCCATCTAGAGATTGGGCAGGTAAAGACTTCTTTACTCCGTATCATTTTACAGACTACTAAATCATCACGCGTTCAGCACGTTTTACAAAGCCAGCCATGCGCTGGCTTTTTTAATGTCTTGAAGAAAAAAAGCTTTTTTTGGATCTGCTGCTATATTGAATTAAAAGAAATGTAGTCAGGAGACGCCAGATGTTACTCAACAACACCCCAGAAACGGTACAGCACTTTCTTACTAAGTTTACGGATTCTGATGATCCGTTTCTCAAAGAGTTACTGCATGTATTCCTAGCCATGAACCAAAATTTGGCGGCCTGCCTATTTGATTTAGAAGGTAACATCGTTGATCTAAACGAAAACTTTCTGAAACTATATGATTACAACCGAGAAGAACTGCTCGGTCAAAAGCATGAAAAACTGTGGGGAGATCAGGCAAAAACGTCTGGCCGTTACCAAGCCTTTTGGGAAAAGCTGTGCAGTGGCGAAACATTTTCCGGTGAATATCAGCGTATTAATAAATTTGGGGACCATGTCTTTATCCGTTCGTTCTACTCCCCATTATTAGACGAAGCAGGCACCCCCTACCGTATCGTCAAATTCGCCACTGACATTACCAAAGAAAAACAGCTAGCTGCAGATGAAATGGCCAAACTCGAAGCACTAGACTTAACCCTTGCAGTAATTGAATTTGACATGAATGGAACCATTCTCAATGCCAACGACAATTTCTTAAAAACCATGGGTTACAAATTAGAGGAGGTTATAGGCAGAAATCACCGAATATTCTGTCCAAACACTTATGTAGAAAGTGATGAGTACGCAAATTTCTGGAATGAGATTCAATCAGGAAAAGCGTTTACCAATGAATTTCTGCGAGTAACCAGCAAAAAACAACCAATCTGGCTTCAAGCTACTTACACTCCTATCAGAAAAGCCGATGGTAGCCTTTTCAAAGTAGTGAAGTTTGCAAGTGATATAACCTCATACAAACAGAAAACACTCGAAGATGATTGCAAACTTAGAGCCATATCATTATCTCAGGGAACAATCGAATTTGATATGACCGGTAAAGTCATCTCCGCGAATGACAATTTTCTTCACACAATGGGTTACGAGCTAGATGAAATCGTAGGCAATCATCATCGAATGTTTGTAACAACTGAAGAAGCATCAACACCAGCATATCGTAATTTTTGGCAAAAATTGGGGAAAGGCGAATTTGATAGTGGCGAATATTTACGCATAGCTAAAAATGGTAAGAGAGTGTGGCTTCAAGCAACGTATAACCCAATTTTTGATATTGAAGGTCAGCCCGTCAAAGTAGTCAAATATTGCCAAGACATTTCAAGACAAAAAATCTGTTCTTTTGAAAATGAGTCCCGTCTAAATGCAATATCTGCCAGTAGTTGTATGCTTGAATTAGACAGACAAGGTATTGTGCTATTTGCTAATGAAAACATTGCAAATGCATTGGATTATAGGATGGCAGAATTAATTGGCATGGGTGAATCAAACTTTATTTATGAAGAAGATCTTACGTCAAACCACTATCTTAGCATTTGGCATCGCCTACATGAGGGAACCTCTGTACGAGAGGAAATTCGCCGTAAAAGCCATAATGGAAATGAGATTTGGTTTGGAGCAACCTTTAGCCCGGTCATGGGGTTAGATGGATCACTATCAAAAGTGATTATGATTGCTAGAGATATCACTAAAGCAAAACTGCAACAACTAGAAATTGATGGCAAATTAAAAGCTATTAACCGCGCTCAAGCCGTCATCGAATTTGATATGACCGGCAAAGTACTGAATGCCAATGAGAACTTCCTAAACCTATTTGGATATCGACTAGAGCAAATTATTGGTATGCATCACCGCATTTTTGTCGATCCCAAAGAATCCTCTACGTCAGAGTATCAGGCCTTCTGGGATAAATTGTGCCGAGGCGAATACTTCCACGGCGAATACAAACGGATTGGCTGCGGTGGCGAAGAGGTTTGGATTCAAGCCAACTACAACCCGGTGTTTGATCAGCACGGCCAACCGTTTAAAGTCGTGAAGTTTGCGACAGACGTCACCGAACAAAAAATGCGTACGGCGCTAGACGAAGCGAAAGTAGCTGCGGTAGACAAAGGGCTTGCAGTTGTCGAGTTTGATCTGACAGGCCACGTGCTATACGCCAACCGAAACTTCCTTGCCGCGATGGGTTACACCTACCGAGAAATCCAAGGTCAGCACCATAGTATCTTCTGTACGACGGAGTACACCTTAAGCGAAGAATATCGCGTGTTCTGGCTAACGCTTAGTGAAGGTAAGTATTACAGTGGACGCTTCCACCGGGTTGGTAAATTTAGCCGCGATGTCTGGATTCAGGCGACGTACAACCCTATCTTAGACCTAAATGGCAAAGTGATTAAGATCATCAAATATGCCTACGATGTCACCCAAGAAGTACAACTAGAAGAACAGATCAAAGAAAAATCTCAACTCATGGCCGATAGTGTAAAAACACTGGTGAGCAGCATCAATTCGATTGCCTCTCATTCTAGTGTCGCTGCAGACATGGCGCATGAAACCACAGAAGTAGCAACTAAGGGCTATGAAAACCTCAAGCAGTCGATTAAAGCAATTACCGAGATTGAGCAAAGCTCAATAAAAGTGACTGAAATCGTCAAAATCATTAGCGAAATTGCCAACCAAACCAACCTACTCGCCTTCAATGCTGCGATCGAAGCTGCCAGAGCTGGTCATCATGGTGTGGGCTTCTCTGTGGTGGCAGCCGAAGTTCGTAAACTAGCAGAGCGCTGCGCCCAAGCGGCCAAAGAAATCCATCAGCAAATTGAAGAGGCTAACCGACACGTCAGAGAAGGTGCGGAGATTAATCGTACCGTTGCAAGCAGTTTCGAAGGCATCTTGCATAGTGTGAGAAATACCGCCTCTAGGGTGAGTTCGATCGCTGAGGCAACCGTAGATCAAAATAGTGTGGTGGATCAAGTCAGTTCGCTCATCGATAACCTAGGGGGTTCAATCAAATGAGTGAGATGGCAGCAGTGGGACAAAAGGAAGTGTTAATTGGTCACTTCTATGTGGAAGGTCTTCATTTGGCATTAGCCATGGAAAACCTACGCGAAGTAGTGCCATGCTCCCATATTGCTGCCTTGCCAACGGCCCAAGCAGGCTTGCTTGGTGCGGTTGATCTTCGTGGCGTACCTGTCCCTGTTATCAATTTACAAGCGTTTTTGGGGCAACCCTACACACCGCATGCTTATGAATCGATTGTCATTGTCGGAGATGGAAAAAAACTATTAGGTATTGTTGCTGATGGCGTAGGCGAAGTCATGAAAATCCAGCCTATCCCTATTTCCGATAAAGAAGGAGCTAACCTCTTTACTGCAGCGTTTTCAATGCAAGACGGGCAAGTAGTGAGTGTCATTTCCGCCGCAAGGTTATTCGACATGTCCGGCATCCCGGCGACAGATGCCTCACAAGCGATGACAAAAAATCATTATGCCCATGCAGATGATCAAACTTTCAGCGTTGGAGAGGAAGCTAGTGCAAACCATGTCATGCTGATGCAAAGCAATGGTATCCCCCTTGCACTAGTTTCCCATGTGATCTACACCATTATTCTTAACCCAACAATTCATAATTCACCTATAAAAACCGGTTACTGTTTGGGTACATTAGATTTTAATGGGCACCAAATTCCTGTCCTAGATTTACTAGGTGTGTGTCAATTAGCAAACAATGTTGGCACCCGATTAAGACAAGCCTTCCTTGTCCATGTAGAAGATGGCTATGTTGCGTTCATGGTCGATGAAATCATCGATGTGGTGTTACTACAGCATACCGAAGCGGTAGCCCTTCCCGGTTTATCTTTTCCTAAACCAGAGTGTTTTTTAAATGCCATCCCGGTTTCCGCTTTACCTGCAGAATCACATGCCGCAAACGCATCTGCGTGTGGATACTATCTACAAGTGAACCCATCCATGCTGTCATCCGGTAAAGAATTAGAAATTCTTGCCCGCATGAATACCCCACTATCCGGATCTGCGAAAGAAAATAGTAGTGATACAGATCTACGTATTCGGCAGCAACAAAACTTAATTCAAATGCTTAGCTACGATGTTGGCTTTGAAGTCGCAAGCCCGGTTGATCAAATCGCAGAAATGATTCCATGGAATCCAGACACCTCGCTCCTTGGTTTAAATTGTGAGCGTGCAGGCTTAGTCATTAATAGAGGTAGATCTATCCCTATTTACTGTTTAGTCCACTTATTGGGTTTCGAAACCAAACCGCCATCGGCAACTGCCAGTATTTTAGTGATCGAAGAAGGTGACACAGTGGTAGGCTTTGCGGTACCAGGGTTAATTACGATTGAATCCGGCGTTTACGATAAACAGCACCAATCCATCGCCCCTGATCAGTTTGGCCGTCCTGGTTTTGGCCATTTGATGATTGGTAATGAAATGAATCAACGGATGATTGGCACGCTAGACCTCAAAGCCATGGCAGCATTTGTTAAGTCTGATGCTTTCCTCTCTCTGCAATCGGCAATCAAAAATCAGCCCGTTAGCCCTCCTGTCACCGCTTAAGCACAATATTGGTTCTACTAAAATCAATCAAATTGGCTCTTTAGATAGAATCAATATGCTTTTAAACTGATTGCATCTAATCTTTGGTGCCAATCATGTCCTCCCCTATCCACATTCAATTAGTACGCCCGACAGACTTCAATGCATGGCTGTTGCTATGGCAGGGTTATCAGGCTTTTTATCAAACAGATATCCCAGAATCGGTCACCCAACAAACTTGGGATCGGTTCTTAACCGAATCAGAACCCATGCATTCGGCACTTGCTTGGCAAGATAATCAGGCAATTGGTATGGTGAATTACATCGAGCACCGTTCTTGTTGGACAAAAGGTGACTATGTGTATTTACAAGATTTATTTGTCAGCCCATCTTGTAGAGGGGGTGGGGTTGGCAGAAAATTAATCGAACATGTTTATCAACATGCTACCCATATCTCCGCCTCTCGTGTGTGGTGGTTAACCCATGAAACCAATCAAGATGCGATGAAGCTTTACGATAAAATTGCCAATCGCCCGGGCTTTGTACAGTACAGACACTTAATCGGTTAATCAGCAATTTACTTGGATACTTAACATGACAACACGGACAAATGAATTTAACCAACCGATTGGTGAAGAAGTACCGCAGTGGCAAGCTCGCGAAAAACCGCAACGCATTGTGCTAACAGGCCAATACTGCCAACTCGTACCGGTCTCTCATGATCAACACCTAGATGATCTATATGAAGCCTACACCAGCGCACCAGATGGCCGAGATTGGACTTACCTATTCCAGGCTCCACCCTCAGACAAAACCACATTTAGCCAATACCTGAAAAATGTAGAGACTAGCCAAGATCCATTAGCCTATACGGTTATCGATCTAGCCAGCCAAAAAGCGGTGGGTACTTTATCGTTGATGCGGATAGATCCAACCCACGGGGTAATTGAAGTTGGTGGTGTCACCTTCTCACCCAAACTAAAGCAAACCCCGCTATCCACTGAGGCGCAGTTTCTATTAATGCAGTATGCGTTTGATCATCTAGGCTACCGCCGATACGAATGGAAGTGCGATAGCCTCAATGCACCTTCTAGAAAGGCGGCCTTACGCCTCGGGTTTCAGTTTGAAGGGATATTTAGACAAGCGATTGTCTATAAAGGAAGAAGCCGTGATACCGCTTGGTTTTCTATCATCGATTCCGAATGGCCAACCGTGAAAGCCGCATTAGCCGCATGGTTAGCTCATGCTAACTTTGATGAAAACGGGCAGCAAAAACAGCGTTTAGAAGCAATCCGCCAATCGATTGCAAGTCACACATAAAAAGAGTGAATGGTTGGTTCGCTTCAAATAAAAACGGCCTGTTCCACATTAGAAAGGCCGTTTTGCATTACTGTGAATGACTTAAAATGATTAGTGTGAATGGCTTGCAATCACTTCACCCACTGCAATAAATAGCTTCTCTTCATCGTTAGCATGGTCTTGAAGGCTACGCTGTAAATCACGAGACAGTTCAGCTAGGTTTGCAAAATCCTGTAGTACCATCTTTTTTGCAATATTGTCTAAGGTAACGCGCATTTCATCATGTGCTTTACGTAGTTTTTTAATCGTCGATTCAGTATTTGGCATCGCCTCTACAATACGATTAAAAATCGAGTTTTCTTCCATCGCAAGGTGTGCCAAAAACTCATCACGGAAAGAGTCCAAAGAGCGCAAACAGTCAGTTGTTTGTTTGGTATCTGCGGCAATAATCAATGCTTGTAAATGGCGTTCACAAGCAAAGTGATCTTCTGTGTGCATTTTGGCTAGCGTACTCATGGCGTTCCCCTTGATTAAATGATCTGATTGACGCCAACAATACGCTTGACAAGAAAAATTTCATTTGACCATCGTCAAATAAATAAAGCACTTGAGGTTTCGCCCCAAGTGCTTTGTCGTTTTTAAACATAAACCTGACGAAGATATCGCCAAGCTAGAGAATCCTCTCTTTATTGCTTAGCACCTTTTTCCTTTGCCACTTCCCGTGACTTCATTCTTTCAGCGGGTGACGGCAACACTTTTTCCCAGCCCAGCACTTCTTGTTGGACTAACTGATAAAGGGTTTCAATCAATCCCTCTTCTTCATTCAGACAAGGCACATAACGATATTCACCACCGCCAGCTGCAACAAACTCTGCCTTGCCTTCCATCGCAATTTCTTCCAGCGTTTCTAGGCAATCAGAAACAAATCCCGGGCAAATAATATCCAGCTTCGGTGTTTTGGCTTTCCCTAACTGATGCAATACTTCAAACGTATAAGGTTTTACCCATTCGGCTTTCCCAAATCGAGACTGGAAAGCAATCGTGTATGCCCCCTTGGCCAAACCAAGTGCTTCGGCTAATAAGCGACCCGTTTTGTGACACTCGCAAAAGTAAGGATCGCCCTTGGTTAATGTCGCTTTAGGCACGCCGTGGAAACTCATGAGCAAATGGTCGCCACGACCATTTAATGCCCAATGTTTTTTCACCTGCTTCGCCAATGCTTCTATATAAGTAGGATGATCATGAAAATGTTTAACGGAGCGCACAACAGGCGGGTTACGCATCATCTGAATCGTACGGCCAACCGCATCCATGACAGAACCCGCACTACTTGCCGCATATTGCGGATAGAGTGGCAGCACCACAATGTGCTCGCAGCCTTCTCTCTTCAGTTGCTGCATTTTGTCAGCAACTGAAGGTTTACCATAGCGCATCGCAAAGTCCACTACATAACCCGGACCTTGGCGTTCACCAATCAGCCCTTTTAATAGTTTCATTTGTTTAGTGGTATGGACCATTAACGGCGAACCATCATTGGTCCAAATACTGGCGTACTTTAATGCAGATTGTTTTGGTCTAAACGGCAAAATAAACGCATTTAAAATCAACCACCAAACAGGTTTTGGAATTTCCACAACCCGTGTATCAGACAAGAACTCTCGCAAGTACGGCCTTACCGCTTTGGCAGTAGGCGCTTCTGGCGTTCCTAGATTAACTAATAAAACGCCAATTTTTTTCTCGGAACCATGCTCAAAAGGTGGTTCGGTTACATACTTAGACATAGGCACTCAGGTAAGAGGTTCGGTTTGCACCGAGAAACATGATGGTTGAATCGTTTGAATGATAGACAATCATTCATTACTGAGACAAAGCATTTGATAATAGTTTCGCAGTGACATCTACAATCGGGATCACGCGGTCATACGCCATACGCGTTGGGCCAATCACCCCCAAAGTGCCGACAATATCACCGTCTACCCGGTAACTACTGGTCACCACAGAACACTCTTCAAGCGGAATCATCCCAGACTCACTACCAATAAAGAGTTGCACCCCTTCGGCACGTTGGCTGTTATCTAATAACTGCATCAATGCCGTCTTTTGTTCAAACACAAGGAACAACTGTTTCAATCGATCAACGTTACGAGATAAATCCACGCTAGAAATGAGATTATGCTCACCGCTTAACACCAGATTTTCCTGCTGCTCACTAATCACCGACTCGCCCACTTCTAAGGCTGCGTTCATTAATGCCGTCACATCACTTTGCAGTTGCTTTAGTTCAGCATGCAAACGCTCTCGCATTACCAAAAACGAACAACCCACATAATGCTTATTTAAGAAGTTAGCTGCTTCGAGTAATTCTTCTGCAGAATAGTCTCGCTCCATTTGCAAGAAACGGTTTTGAACAGTGCCATCCGTCGCCACCAAAATGAGTAACACTTTAGATGGCCCCATTTGCAAAAATTCAATGTGGCGTATCGCTAAGTTAGTTCGCTTAGGTGTCACGACCACCCCGGCAAACTGCGTTAATTCAGATAACAGATGAGAAGCAGTAGATGCTAAACGCTGTGGCGTATCGTGGTTAAACTGAGACTCCACCTGCTGGCGCAACTCTTCATTAATATCCGGTCTTTTGGTTAAGAGCGTATCCACAAAATAGCGATACCCGCGCGGCGTAGGGATACGCCCAGCAGAAGTATGTGGGCTAGCCACAAACCCTAAATTCTCTAATTCAGACATCACATTTCGGATAGAAGCAGGGCTTAAATCCATGCCTGAAGCTTGTGAAAGTGTACGGGAACCCACGGGTTGACCGTCCTCAATATAACGCTCAACCAGCACTCGTAAGAGTTGTTGCGCTCTGGGGTTGATCATGATGGTGTACGTACCTTTTTGGGAAAACAAATATTAATTTGACTGGCTTCTGACAATTTACCAAAAAACGGCAGGAAAATCACTCGTATCCATAATCAGCTAGCCTTGCGGGAACGCTCTGGAACATTTGATTCGCTTATGCTTATAATGCTGCCCATGGACAAAATCTTTCCTCGTATCGCCATTGTCGGGCGTCGCCGTACGCCTGAAGTTCAAGTATCGGTTATGCAACTGGCTGAGTTTCTCTCAGATCAGGGGCTAGAGATCTATTTGGACGCTGAAGCCGTGACCAATAATCAGGCGGGCAACTACCCACGCATCCCTCGTGAAGAGATGGGAAGCAAGGTAGACCTAGCGATTGTCATTGGTGGCGATGGCACCCTATTAGGAATTGCGAGACTACTAGCAGGTCACAATGTCCCGCTTATTGGGGTCAACCATGGCCGCCTAGGCTTTATGACCGATGTCCCTCTGCACCGCATGATGAATATCTTCCGCGATATGCTAGAAGGCCAATATGTTTCGGAAGAACGCATCTTACTGGAAACATCGGTTCAAAGAGACGGCCAAACCATCGCAACAGGTACCGCCTTTAACGATGTCGTATTTAGCCGTGGCGCACTCGGCGCAATGATCGAGTTCGAAATCTTTATTGATGGTCAGTTTGTCTATAGCCAACGCTCAGATGGGCTTATTGTGACCACACCAACTGGTTCTACCGCCTATGCGCTAGCCGCTGGTGGACCGATTCTGCATCCATCCGTTCCTGCGATTGCACTGGTACCAATCTGCCCGCAATCCATGACAAACCGCCCGATTGCAGTGAGTGATAAATGCCAGGTTGAAGTCGTCATGCTAAAAGGCTTTGAAAGCCGCGTGCATTTTGATGGTCAATCCCACATCGATTTAAAAGAAACTGACCGCATCTTTATTAAGCGCTCAGAACGTAAACTCACCCTGCTTCATCCAACCAATTACAATTACTACGATATCCTTAGAGAAAAACTACATTGGGGCGAGCAACTGCTCTAATCCATTCACGCTCACAATCATCTAAATAGACTATGCTGCTAACGCTGAATATTCGTGATTTTGTCATTGTTGATCGTTTAGAACTGCAATTCTCTAAAGGATTTACCGTCCTCACCGGTGAAACAGGCGCGGGGAAATCGCTATTAATCGATGCCCTATCCTTGCTATTAGGTGGTAGGTTCGATAGTGGCATGGTTCGCCTAGGCCAAGAGCGAGCCGATCTTACTGCAGAATTTGATATCCAGCAGATGCCGCACGTCGCTACATGGCTCACTGAAAATCAACTCGAAGGGGAAGACACACAGTTGCTGGTGCTGCGTAGAACGCTAGATAAACAAGGCAGAAGTCGCTCGTTTATTAATGGCACTGTCGCCACGGTTCAGCAGCTAAAGGAAATTGGTGAATGGTTAATTGATATTCACGGACAGCATGCCCACCAATCCTTAATGCGGGGAGATTACCAGAGGCAGATGCTAGATGCGTTTGGTGAATGCACTCAGCTAACAGAAGCGGTCAATCAATACTACAAAGTGTGGAAGCAGTCTGAGTCCGCACTAAACGAAGCGCTAGCCAATCAAAGCAAGCAAGAAGAAGTCTTAGCGCAGATTGAATGGCGAATTAATGAGTTAAAGCCCATAGCCATTCCAACCGAGGCATACCAAGAACTGGTGCTAAACCACACCAGAATGAGCCATGCTAGTGCACTAGAAGAAGTGGCAACCCAAGGCTCCGACCTATTACAAGAGTCGTCTCAAGCCATCATTCCACAATTAACACATTATTTGAATCAGCTGAAAGATCAGGTCGAAATCGATCCGCAGCTCAAAGAACCGAGTGATTTAATCGAGGGTGCACTGATTCAATTGCAAGAAGCCGCCTATTCGCTTCGTCACTACGCTGGTCGTCAAGAACTAGACCCGCAAGTCTTTAAGCAATTAGATGAACAGCTTTCAGACATTCATACCATGGCGAGAAAGCTCAAATCGACGCCAGAAGCACTCTATAGTGTCTTAGAAGAAGCCTTGCTTGCACGCAAAAAAGCGGCGGCACTTGCAGACATTGCCGGTTTAACGGCAGAAGTGAAACAAAATCGCCAATTATTGGATAGTAAGGCCAAACAACTTTCTGAAGCACGGAAAGCAGCAGCAAAGACACTTTCAGACACCGTCACCCGCTCTCTTGCATTACTCTCGATGGAGAGAACTCGGTTCGAGGTGTCATTAAATCCACTAAATGAACCCAATGCTTTTGGTTTGGAGCAAATTGAATACCGAATTAGCCACCACGGCGCACCCGGTCAATCCTTAGCCAAAGTGGCATCTGGTGGTGAATTATCACGTATTAGCCTTGCCATTCAAGTTGCCATGTCTGCGGTTGCCTCTGTACCAACGCTTATTTTTGATGAGGTGGATGTCGGTATTGGTGGCAAAGTGGCCGACACGGTTGGCGGGCTACTGCAAGCACTTGGTAAAGAGTACCAAGTATTATCCATCACACACCTCCCGCAAGTTGCCGCTAAAGGACATCATCACTGGCAAGTCAGCAAAGGACTAGTCGATGATC
Organism: Leeia speluncae; assembly: GCF_020564625.1. NCBI lineage: Bacteria > Pseudomonadati > Pseudomonadota > Betaproteobacteria > Neisseriales > Leeiaceae > Leeia > Leeia speluncae. The sequence continues at coordinate 115,953 of NZ_JAJBZT010000007.1, read as the reverse complement.
GGGTCACTAGTCGCATCCATGTGCTGGGTGAATCGGAGAGAATTGAAGAGATTTCCAGAATGTTAGGTGGTGCAGAAATCACCGAAACTACTCGTCAACACGCCAAAGAAATGCTTGCTTACTAATCCTTCGCAAGCAAATTACCTGACAAATCTCAAAAAACTGCATTGTTTTCACTATGACATCGGTGTGTAGCTTGCATAAAGTGTAGTTTCCATCTAGGCTGCAATTAACTACTAATAAGATGCAGTATCATGCCAGCACAGCAAGAACCAACTTCACTCGATGCTTACCTTAATTTGCTCAAGCAAAAAGGGGCAAGCACTGCGAGTCTTAATCAGAGAAAACACTTTCTTCGTTACCTTGTAAGCGCCCTAGAAGGCTGCGATCGGGATGATAGTGTTGCCTATCGTCATGCAGTGGATTCTACGTTGCATAAGATGGCGACCGATGAAACGCTCAACTTTTTTGTCTCTATTGCCAGAGAGTTTTATCCATTTTGGAATGAAGACTTAAAAACGGTAGCAGCAATGGCTTCCGGTGATGGCTTTGCCTTGCAGCCCATCAATCTAAAAGTTAGCGCAAGTCTAGAAGAGATTTGGTTTGAACTGTGCGCCGCAGGTTGGGATAAAAAAGAAATACCTTGCCTTTCAGACTATCTTAGTCGGGTCGAGGGCAAAATTTCCTCGCAAGATTACACCATCAGAGACTATTTCTTACGTTGCCTAATGTTCTTAATGCGAACACAGCCACTACAGTCTGCTGTCTATCGCTCTGGGGTAAATGCTATTCTCATGCTGCTTCCACAAGAAAATGTCAGACAAGCCTTCTTAGGGCTTATTCGAGAGTTCTACCCTTTCTGGCAAAAAATGTTACTCAACGAAACCGAAGTCTCTCCGGCTTAAAAATCCTTTAAAAAATGGCGGTTTTCACCGCCATTTTTTTTCAGCCAACACGGTGAATACGGTAAAATAGCGAGATGAATACACCTCGCTTCGTACACTTACGCTTACATTCCGAATATTCTGTGGTTGATGGCATTGTCCGAGTGGATGATGCAGTCAAAGCCGCACTCAAAGACCAAATGCCTGCAATGGCGTTGACCGACTTGGCCAACGTATTTGGCATGGTCAAATTTTACAAAGCAGCTAGAGGAAAAGGCTTAAAAGCCATTATCGGCTGTGATATCTGGGTGAGTAATCATGCAGATAGAGACAAACCGCATCGTCTATTAATTCTAGTAAAAAACCGCCAAGGTTACGGTCGCCTTTGTGATTTACTCACTATGGCGTTTCGTAAAAATCAGTACCGCGGCCGTGGTGAAGTAATGCCAGAATGGCTAATACACCAAGCAGGCGCAGAAAGCACCGAACACGGCGGAGATAATAGTGGTTTGCTGGCCTTATCTGCCACCAATTGGGGCGAAGTAGGCATCAATTTAGCCAACGGCAATCATGCTGCAGCTGTCGCAGCGGCAAAACACTGGGAACAGTGCTTTCCGAATAATTTCTTCTTGGAAATTCAACGTACAGGCGACTCAGCGGTAGATGGACTTGTCGCACCAATGGCTCAGCTAGCGGTTGAACTTGGCTTGCCGCTGGTGGCAACTCACCCTGTGCAATTCATGACGGAAGATGACTTCAAAGCACATGAAGCTCGCGTTTGTATTTCAGAAGGCTTTACACTTTCAGACAAACGTCGACCAAAACATTTTACTCCGCAACAATACTTCAAAACTCAAGATCAAATGTGCGATCTATTCGCCGATTATCCTGAGGCTTTAGCCAACACACTACAAATTGCCAAGCTATGTAACCTAACCGTTACGTTGGGTAAAAATTATCTACCACTCTTTCCAACGCCAGATGGCATGACACTAGATGATTTTCTAGTGTATAGCGCGAAAGAAGGCCTAGAAAAACGTTTAATCGAACTTTACCCTGACGAAGCCAAGCGTGATGAAGAACGTCCACGTTATCTTGATCGCCTAAAGTTTGAAACAGATACCATTTTACAAATGGGCTTCCCGGGTTACTTCCTGATCGTTGCGGACTTTATTAACTGGGCAAAAAACAATGGTTGCCCAGTTGGTCCAGGTCGGGGTTCGGGCGCGGGTTCATTAGTTGCGTATAGCTTGGGGATTACCGATCTAGACCCAACCGCCTATGCCCTGCTTTTTGAGCGTTTCCTAAACCCAGAGCGGGTATCCATGCCCGACTTTGATATTGACTTCTGTCAGGACAACCGTTGGCGTGTGATTGAATACGTTCGCCACAAATACGGTGTCGATGCGGTGTCTCAGATTGCCACCTTCGGTACGATGGCGGCCAAAGCCGTAGTACGTGACGTGGGTCGTGTACTCGACTTACCTTACAACTTCTGTGATGGTATCTCTAAGCTAATTCCTGCCGCACCGGGTAAGCAATACAGTCTATCTGACGCTGTAGAGATGGAACCCATTCTTCGTGATCGTCTTGAAAACGAAGAAGAACTTAAAGAGTTATGGGATCTGGCCACACGCCTAGAAGGCATGACCAGAAACATTGGTATGCACGCCGGTGGTGTATTGATTGCACCAGGCAAGATTACCGATTTCTGCCCAATGTATGCGCAGCCAGGCTCAGAGAGCGTGGTGAGTCAGTTTGATAAAGATGACGTTGAGCAAATTGGTCTAGTGAAGTTTGACTTCTTAGGCCTACGAAACTTAACCATTATCGACCTCGCGCTGAAGTACGTTAAAAAGTTAGATCCTAGCTTTGATCTTCGTTTAGAAGAACTTCCTTTTACCGATCCTGCCGCCTATAAGGTGCTGCAAGAAGCGAATACGACCGCTATCTTCCAGCTGGAATCGGATGGGATGAAAAAACTACTCACCAAGTTAAAGCCCGACCGTTTTGAAGATATTATTGCGGTATTGGCGCTTTATCGTCCGGGCCCACTGGGTTCAGGGATGGTGGACGACTTTATCTTACGTAAAGCCGGAAAGCAGGAAATTGATTATTTCCACCCAGACTTAAAAGATTGCCTATCACCAACCTATGGTGTGATCGTGTATCAAGAACAGGTGATGCAGATTTCCCAGATCATCGGGGGTTATACCCTTGGTGGCGCAGATATGCTTCGCCGTGCGATGGGTAAAAAGAAACCCGAAGAGATGGCCAAACACCGGACCATCATCGCAGAAGGTGCCAAAGAGAAAGGCTACAACCCTGCCCTTGCGGAACAGCTATTTGACTTGATGACCAAGTTTGCGGAGTACGGCTTTAACAAGTCGCACACCGCTGCCTACGCCGTGGTGTCTTACCACACCGCATGGTTAAAAGCGCACCACCCTGCTGCCTTTATGGCCGCAACGTTGTCATCGGAATTGGATAATACCGATCAGTTACGCGTGTTCTTTGAAGACTCTATTGATAATAAATTAGAGTTTTTACCACCAGACGTAAACGAAAGTTTCTACCGCTTTGTACCAGTTGATACCAAACGGATTCGCTATGCGCTTGGTGCGATTAAAGGTACGGGTGAACAGGCGGTTGAGCACATCGCGGCTGAACGTGAAAAAAATGGGCCATTTAAAGACCTGTTTGATTTCTGCGATCGTACCGATAAACGCGTCGTCAACCGTAGAACAATTGAAGCGCTCATCCGTGCTGGCGCCTTCGATAAAATCGAATTAAACCGCGCTAAATTACTCGCTAACGTGAGTAAGGCGATGGAACACGCTGAAGTTGCAGCGGCAAATGCTGCGCAAGTTAGCTTGTTTGATATGTTCGACGATACGCCAGAACACCAAGTAACAATGGACGACGTAGAAGCTTGGGATGAAAAGGTTCGCCTGCAAGAAGAAAAACTAGCCATTGGTTTCTACCTATCAGGACACCCATTTAATGCTTATCGTAAAGAAGTAACCCCATTTATTCGCACTAGACTCTCTAGCCTCAACCCAGATAAAGCGCCACAACGGTTGGCGGGCATCGTCGTCGCCGTGCGTACTAAAGTGGGTAATCGCGGAAAAATGGCGTTTGTAACGATTGATGATGCATCAGCTACGCAAGATGTCACCTTCTACGCAGAAACATTAGAGCAATTCCAATCTAAACTCACCGTTGATAGCCTGTTAGTGATTGAAGGCAAAGTCAGCAATGATGACTTTAGTGGTGGCGTGCGCATCATTGCAGATAATGTAATGACCTTTAACGAAGCCCGTACCCGATTTGCCCAAGCGCTGGAGATGGACTACCCAAACAATCTACCGCCTCAACAGTTTTTAGACCTGTTAGCACCGTTTAAAGACGAAAATGGGATGATTGTTCGCTTGGGTGTGAAAAACGAGAAAGCAACAGCAAATATTGAGCTTTCCCGCCAATGGCGAATCCGTTTAGATGATAGTTTGCTGGTGCAGATTAAAAAGCAGTTTAATCAGGTGCCCAAAATCTGTTTCTAAGTGGTATTGATCCATAAAAAAGCGAGCAACTTTGGTTGCTCGCTTTTTTATGTCGGTGCGGTCAGTCTATTTGGGGTAATCGTTGACTTGTGACCACCTTGGCTAGCAGGTAACTCTATTCCCATTTTTGGTGGAAAAACCTCTACTAAAGGTTGTTCAAATTTAGACAAAATATCGTAGTACGTACGGATATTTTCTACAAAAATAACTGTCTCCCCACCTCTTGCATAACCATGTTTTACTTTGGTAAACCATTTTGGGTTTCTAAGTTGAACAAGCGTGCCTTTTAAATCAATCCAAGCATCTGGATTCATCTTTTGTCTATCTGCCAAAACCCTTGCATCTTCTAAATGCCCTAAGCCAGTATTGTAGGCCGCAAGCGCAATCCAATTCCGGTCTGGCTCAACAATCTGTAACGGCAATGACTCCACGAGCCGACGAATATATTTCGCCCCACCTAAAATATTTTGCCTAGCATCTGTGCGGTTTTTCACCCCCATTATCGCGGCAGTTTGCTCGGTCAGCATCATTAATCCACGCACGCCAGCAGGAGACACTGCTAATGGGTTCCAGTGAGACTCTTGATACCCCACAGCGGCTAGCAATCGCCAATCAATGCCGGTTAGCTTTTGCGCTTCATGAAAGAATGGGCGTAATTTAGGGAGTACTTCTACGCGTTGCTGCAGAAACTTAGTCACATCGGCTGGTTGCAAACGGTCTAAATGACCGTAATATCTATCCATCAACCGTTTGACGCTACCATCTTTTTGCGCACCGACAATGAAAGAATTGGCAGACTGAACCAGAACCTCTCTATGCTCTGCAAATAGCCAAGTAACCGGCTCATTTGCCCCTAATGAAGGGCCAATTTCCAAATCCGGGTAGAAACGCTTCATGTGCTTGGCCAACACTTCATTGGCAATCGTTACATCTAGCGCTTGATTAGCCACCGCTTCAATTAACTCTTCCGGGGAGTCCTGATCACTCAACGTCCACTTAAGGTTAGGGATATTTTTAGACAGCGCTTCCAGATCACTCGCCGCACCACTGCCATATTCAATTTTGACATCATGCCCAACTAAGTCTTTAATTTTCTTAATTGGTTTTAAATTAGAACGGTGATACACCACCACAGGTGTCACCCTTTTATAGATAGGACCAAGCGGGATATTGGCATTGGTCGCAAATCGGTTAGAAATCCCAAGTGCAGCCATGTCTGCCTTGCCAGCTTTTAACAATGGCACCACTTCAGACACTTGGTTAACTAGCTTCCATTTAACCGTTTTGCCAATCGACTTTGCATACTTTGTGACCAGTTCAAATTCAAACCCACCAGGTGCTCCATTTTCATCAATGAAGTAGGTAGAGCTATCGTTTCGAGTAATAACGACAAGATGTTTAGCATCTTCAGTGTATTGGGAATGAGAGGCTTCCTCTTCTGCCTTTTGGCAGCCACTTAACATGGCCATCATGCCAAATAAGCTCAACACATAACGCCACTTTCGTCGCGAATGTGTATACCGCCTATGCAAAGAAACCTCTTACATTGACAAGTAAACAAAGTTGAATCATCTAGACCCCTTCTCACTCTGGTTGAGGCGCCGTACCTTCTGCTTTCGGCCAAGCGTGCCACACGCCATCTTGCAATTTTTCTAGTGGCTGATAGGCAGATTTGTAATTCATTTTGCGACAATTCTCAATCCAATACCCTAAATAGACGTATGGTTTGCCAATTTGTTGTAAATACTGCACTTGCCACATAATGGTATAAACACCATAGCTAGCTTCTGGTTCATCTGGTTCAAAAAAGGTGTAAACCGCAGACAAACCATCATCTAACATATCAATTACGCTGACGATTTTTAATACGCCATTTTTGCGAAATTCAACCAACCATGTATCAACAGGACTTTTGAGCAGAAAACTTCGGTATTGGTCATAGCCATCTTCATCCATGCCACCACCCGCATGCCTACTTTTTTGGTAGCGCTGATAAAGATGATAATGCTCTGCTTTTTCAACAGGCCGAATAATATTCACCTGCATATCAGATTGGCGGTTCCAAATTTTTCGTTGCGTTCGATTTGGACTAAATCCATTGGCAACTAAGCGCACAGGCACGCACGCACGGCACAAGTCACAGTGTGGGCGGTATACAAACATACCGCTGCGGCGAAAGCCGTGACGAATTAATTGACTGTAGGTTTCTCTATCAACGGCTTCATTCGTAATCGCCACTTGCGACCTAGCACGTTGATTGTCTAGATAACTACATTGGTAGGAAGACGTACTATAAAATTGTACGAACTGTTGGCGTCCTGATTCTTGTCCACTCATGATTTTCGCCCTCAGTGAATGTTCCGACTAGCAATATAACAACATTAAATTGCGATCAACTTATCACTTAAGATAGAGGTACTAATACCCGACTCACTAGCAAACCCACCCCACAGGTCTACTATCGCAGGCTTTTTAACCGCTTTATCTAAGCGTAGCAGAAATTCACCACGCCGCATGGTTTCCCCACCCATAAACGCCAAATGGTCAGTATACATTTGGCAATCTATCATATCGAACTGATGAAAATCTAGAATACGGCATAAGCCGGTTAAGGCTATTTTAGAGGCATCTGGAACCTTGCTAAACATCGATTCACCGAAGAACATTTTGCCAATGGCCACGCCATACAAACCACCTACCAAGCGATTATCCAGCCAACATTCAATCGAATGCGCATGCCCAGTTACAAACAAGCGGTGGTAGGCTTGCTTAATATCATCCACAATCCAAGTACCCGCTTGTCCACCACGTGGCGCAGCACAAGCGTCCATCACTTGATCAAATGCCTGGTTACACTTTAATTGGAAGGGTTTGTTACGTAATACCTTTGATAGGGACCGGTGTACCCGAATTTGATCCGGATAAATAATCATCCGTGGATCTGGGCTCCACCATAAGATAGGTTCACCTGGGTTATACCAAGGAAAAATCCCATGATGATAAGCCGCCAATAATCGACGAGCACTTAAATCACCTCCTGCAGCAAGTAAACCATTTGGTTCAGTTAGCGCAGTAGATGGATCGGGAAAACGAAGGGAACGATCTAACCAAGGGATCATATAGACAATAAACAAGCATTCATTGCTAAATGCTTGTTTATCTAGGGATATTTAGCGACGACGTGGCTTTTCAGCACAAGTTTTACATAACCCATACAAATATAAAGAATGGGAATGAATCGTAAAATTGCGTTCTTTCGCAATTTTATCTTGGCGACGTTCAATCTCAGAATCAAAGAATTCTTCAACCATGCCACAGTCTACACAGACAAGGTGGTCATGATGGCCTTCTGGTCTTAGTTCGAAGACTGCTTTACCGCCTTCAAAGTAATGACGTTCTAGAATACCCGCCTGTTCAAACTGCGTTAATACGCGGTAAACCGTCGCTAATCCAACATCATCACCTTCACTAATTAGTTGGCGATAAACGTCTTCAGCAGACATATGGCGCGTTTCACTTGCTTCAAACAACTCAAGGATACGCATACGTGGACCGGTTGCTTTTAAACCAGCCCCTTTTAATTCACTCGCTTTATTCATGCAAACACTCAAACAGATCAGGTTAGGTTATCATAATGTCTTTTGATGACTTTGCCTACCTGCAAAGTATAATGACCAGCTAATATGATTGATATTGGTCAATTGATAGACCTGTCTGCCTAATGGCGCAGACCAAAACTAAAATGTCACAAGGAAAAACATGTCAACACCATTGTTTGGGCGCATGACCGGTACCGCACTCGTACTTGTATCTTCCTCTTTGATTGCTTTGGGTTTAAGCGGTTGTGGAACCGCTACTACCGTAGCAAACGCAATTACCCCATATAAAATGGATATCATCCAAGGGAATTACGTTACACAAGATAGTGTAGACAAGTTAAAACCAGGCATGACCAAGGCTCAAGTCAAGTTTTTGCTAGGCACTCCCCTATTACAAGACGCATTCCATGCAAACCGCTGGGATTACGTCTATCGCTTATATAAAGATGATCAGCTCGTCGAACAAAAACAGTTTACTGTTTGGTTTGAAAACGATGCGCTAAGCAAATTCTCTGGCGATGTGATGCCAGCTGTTCGTCCTGTATTAAAAGAAGCAACGGCTTCAGGTGTAGCAGAAAAACCGGCATCCGCACCAGAAATGCCTGCGTCAACAGCTGCTTTGGTTGAAAAACCAGCTTCTGCTAGTTAATAAAAAGACGCTTTACCCGTTTTTGCTTATTTAAACAGGTTGGTGTGAATTACCAATCAGTTGTATGACTCGGATTTAAAAAATGACATTAAGAATTGCAGTGGCAGGAGCCAGTGGCCGCATGGGCCGTGAATTATTATTAGCCGTGCACAATGATGAGAATGCAGTCCTTTCAGCCGCATTAGACCGTGCAGGTAACGACTTTATTGGCCAAGATGCTGGCATGATGATCGGCGCGCCAAACGGCATTAAAATTACCGATGACATCGAATCTGCATTAGCAAATTCCGATGTATTAATCGACTTCACACGCCCAGAAGCAACGTTGGCGCATCTAGCTATTTGCCGCAAACTAGGCGTCAAATTGGTCATCGGTACTACCGGTTTTTCTGATGAGCAAAAAGCAGAGATTGAAGCTGCGTCAAAAGAAACCGCAATCATGATGGCACCGAATATGAGTGTGGGTGTTAACGTGCTATTAAAATTGCTTCAACAAGCAGCCAAAGCACTAGATGAAGGCTACGATATTGAAATCGTAGAAATGCACCATCGCTATAAAGTAGATGCACCTAGTGGCACAGCACTCCGCCTAGGCGAAGTGATTGCCGATACACTAGGCCGCGATTTAAAAACCGATGCAGTTTACGGCCGTGAAGGTGTCACTGGTGAACGCGATCCTAAAACGATTGGCTTTGCAACCATGCGTGGCGGCGATGTCGTGGGAGACCACACGGTTGTGTTTGCTGGTATTGGCGAACGTATTGAAATTAGCCATAAAGCAAGTAGCCGTGCGACCTTTGCCCAAGGCGCATTGCGTGCGTCACACTTTTTAGGCAATAACAAAACAGGCTTATTTGATATGCACGATGTACTAGGTATGGAAAAATAATTCCCATGCGCTTATTCAAGCATTTAAAGTTAGACCTGACAAAAACCATCCTACTCGGGATGGTTTTTTTTATTGCAAATGCGGCGTTTGCCAAGCCTTTATACCTATGGCAAGTAAAAGGTCCTAAAGCAACGGTTTGGCTATTTGGCTCGGTGCATGTAGGTAAAAAAGACTTCTATCCTTTACCGCAAACGGTGATGAATGCATTTAATCAAAGTGATGCATTAGCCGTAGAAGTAAATATTTTACAACCAGACATGTCTCCTGAAGAGATTTTGAAAAAATCTATTCTCCCGAGCGGTGATAGCCTAGAGAAACACCTTGGTACTCAGAACTGGAAAATGCTGGCGGAAGCATTACCTAAACAATACCAAATTCAGCCTGATCGCATTCAAAGAATGCGCCCTTGGATGCTCGCCTCCACCCTTTCGATGATTCAAATTCATAAGATGGGCTATGAAGAAGCCTATGGGGTAGACCTACATTTATTAAATCAAGCCGTGCGAAGTCAGAAAAAAATCATCTCGCTAGAATCCATGGCTTTTCAGTTTAAGCAACTTTCATCATTAAGTGATGAAACCATGTCGACATGGTTGATGGCGCTGGTAAACCCTGACATTCAGAATCAGAGTAAAGACGAATTAACTACCATCATTAAGGCCTGGAAAGAGGGGAATCCAGATGCCATTCGTCTCGAAAAACTAGCCTACAAACAGGGAATGACAGACAAAACCATGCAAGATTTTGAGCAAAAACTCCTGCGTGAACGAAACCCCGCTATTACAAAGAAAGTGATTGGCTTTTTGAAAGGCAATCAGACTATCTTTGTTGCGGTAGGGGCCATGCATTATGCTGGTGACGATAGTATCATCGCGCAGCTAAAAAAAGCTGGTTATACCGTCATACAACAAACGGATTAACTAGGCTTTCTTAAGACGCCCTCTTTACCTAATTTTGTAATTAGCTGGTACTGATCATCTAAAGACTTCGTACTAGATAGGTCTATATTCCATAGAACACGATCAAACAATGAGCCTGCCAACTTATCAATATTGTCGATGGTTGCGAAACGAATTTGCAGAGAGGTTGGTTGTTTCAACCAGCCTAATTTAGTAGCTTCTTGGACTAAATCGGTTTGTGAATGACCAACCAACAAGATACTTACTGGACGGCGAACTGGTTTAATACAGCCATACAAACCTTTACCAGATTGGTTTGATGCGTTTGATTGGTTTGGATGAGTTAACTGCATGGTGAAGACTCCGGCCTCTTATCATGCTAGGCAGGTTAAGAGGCATCACCGGCCAGCATTTAGCAAAATTTAGAGCACATAAATTGCTCTGCGCCTGCAATTAGCTGTATAAATCGGCGCAATACGTTTGAATCTGAGGCTGAAAAAACAAAAACCCGCTAGCTAACTAAAGCAGGCGGGTTTCGTCACACTTTAGCTGTATTTATTAGGCGCCCGCAAGCAGTTGCAAATCGGCGCTCAGATCAGTTTCTATACTAATCACTTTTGATTATATGGTCAACTAGCTCTGCGAAATTTCCTCTAACTCCATTTGCAGGGTTAGCCACTCTTCTTCCACCTGCTCTACTTCCAGTTTTAATGCGGACTCTTCTTTTAAAGTGTCTTGCAACTGTTGCTTATTTTCAGGTGCATAAGCAGACTCATCGCCCAACCAAGCTTGTAACTCAGCTAGTTTAGATTGCAATTTCCCTAATTGAGGCTCCAGTTTTTTTAACTTTTGTTCAATTGGTTTTCTTGCCTGAGCAGTACGCTGGCGCGCTTCGGCCTCTTCACGTTTTTGTGCTTTACGATCAACAGACGAACTTGAGTCAACCGCTGCCTCGGTTTTATCTACATTCGATACAACCTGATTGGCCTTAATAAAATCACGGTAATCCTCCAAGTCGCCTTCGTAAGTCTCCACTTTACCGTTTGCCACCAACCAGAATTGATCAGTGGTTGTACTCAATAAATGTCGGTCATGCGAAACCACAATCAATGCGCCTTGGTAATCTTGCAGCGCAAATGTTAGCGCGTCACGCATAGATAAATCCAAGTGGTTGGTCGGTTCATCTAGCAATAAGAGGTTTGGCTTTTGCCAGATTAAGATAGCCAACGCTAGACGTGTCTTTTCACCGCCCGAGAAAGGCTCGATAGGCGATGTCGCCATATCGCCAGCAAATAAGAAGCCACCTAAGAAGTCTCTTAGCTCTTGTTCACGCGCTTGTGGGTCTAAACGCTGAAGGTGTAACAAGGCAGATGCTTTAGGATCTAGTTGCTCTAGTTGCTGTTGGGCAAAGTATCCAATTTTTAGCCCTTTACCTTCTTTTCGCTCCCCACTCAGTGGAGATAACTCACCAGCAAGCATTTTCACCAGTGTCGATTTACCCGCACCGTTTACCCCAATCAAACCAATGCGCATATCAGAAACAATCGCGCGATTCACCCCTTTTAAAATCACTTTATCAGCGTACCCGCCGTCTACATGATCTAGTGAAAGCAATTGGTGCGGTAAACTTTCTGGCTCTCTAAATGAAAAAGTAAATGGAGATTCGACACGAACGGCCGCCACGCGCTCCATTTTTTCTAAGGCTTTAATTCGGCTTTGTGCCTGACGAGCCTTAGTTGCTTTAGCCCGGAAACGATCAATAAATGACTGTAGATGAGCCGCTTCTCTTTGCTGCTTATCAAATAATTGCTGCTGTTGAGAGAGCTTTTCTGCCCTTTGACGCTCAAAATCAGCATAGTTACCGGTATAAAGCGTTAATAGCTGATTTTCTAAATGTAAGATGCCTGTCACGGTATTATCGAGAAAATCCCGATCGTGTGAGATTAAAACAAGCGTACCCTGATAGCGGGTCAACCAGTTTTCTAACCAAATGACGGTATCTAAATCTAAGTGGTTGGTCGGTTCATCTAGTAATAGAAAATCTGAACGGCACATCAATGCTTGCGCTAAGTTTAAGCGCATACGCCAACCACCAGAAAAGCTCTTCACCGGATTATTCAATTGCTCATGCTTAAAACCTAAGCCTGACAACAACTCCCCGGCTCTTGCGCGGGCAGAATAACCATTAATTGCGTGTAAATGATCATGACAGTGCGCAATTTCGGTACCGTCATGATCCGCCTCTGCTTTTGCCAGTTTGGCTTCTACTTCGCGTAATTCACGATCACCATCTAGTGTGTAATCTAATGCAGATGTTTCTAGCGCAGGCGTTTCCTGAGCAACATGGGCAACTACCCAATTAGCGGGGATACTTAAATCACCCTGATCAGGAGGAAATTCGCCTAAGAACATACTAAATAGGCTAGATTTTCCCATCCCATTTCGACCAATCAAACCGACTTTTTGGCCGGGGAAAATAGTGGCATTTGCTTGGTTGAGAAGTACTTTTTGCCCGCGCTGTAAAACGAGTTGCTTGATGACAATCATGAATCAATTAACCTAGACACCCTTAATGTTAGTAAGGGGAGATAGAAAAGAAGGGATTTTACCCTTCTTAGAACAGGTAGGGAAACTCAAATCTCCGACGAATTAAACTTGCGTGAAAATTGCGCAGGTAGGATACCGTCTAAGAGACGCAACACAACTTCAAAATACCATTTAATGTCGTGATAATGGTTTGGTATCGCACATCGCTTCGCCCGCCATCAAAGATAAATTTTGCGGTTTCGGTATGCGTAGCGGTTGCCCATGCAATACAAACCAATCCAACTGGTTTTTCTGCAGAACCACCACTAGGACCGGCAATGCCACTGACGGCTACGGCAATATCTGCATGGCTAGCGTGCCTAGCCCCTTCTGCCATTTCTTTGACGGTTTCCTCGCTAACGGCACCAAAGTTAAGTAGTGTTTGCGGCTGTACACCTAACTGATGCTCTTTAGCCATATTGCTGTAGCAAACCCACCCACCAAAAAACCATTCTGAACTGCCCGGGATCGCCGTTAATGCACTAGCAATCCCGCCACCCGTACAAGATTCCGCTGTTGAACAAAACCAATTTCTGGCCTTGAGTGCATCACCAACTGAATACGCAAGTTGGTATAGAGAGGAATCTGGATGTGGGTCGGTATGCATGCGTATTACTCCATAGAGTGTCGATGCTGATGGAAATACTGAATTAATCCCATTGTAGAGGGGTCATGTGCATTTGTCTTTTCTTTTTCAGAAGAGAGCAATGGCAAGATATCTAATGCCAATTGCTTACCGTATTCTACCCCCCATTGATCAAAAGAGTTAATTCCCCAAATCACACCTTGAACAAAGACTTTGTGTTCATAAAGCGCCAATAATGCACCAAGCGTTTTCGGGTCTAACTTTCTTAATAAAAGCGTATTAGATGGTTGGTTACCAGGGAAAACCTTGTGCGGCAGTAACGCCTCAATTTGCTGTTCAGATAATCCCGCCTTTAACATTTCACGCTGGGCTTCTGACGTGGTTTTCCCTTTCATTAATGCTTCACTTTGCGCAAGGCAGTTGGCTAATAAGTTCGCTTGATGAGCATTCACCTCAAAATGAGGGTTAACTGTCGCAATAAAATCGCAAGGTACTAATCGAGTTCCTTGATGCAATAATTGGAAAAAGGCGTGCTGCACATTGACACCAACATCTCCCCAAATCACAGGACCAGTATCAAATAAGATGGGTTCGCCCTGCTTACCTGCCCGTTTTCCGTTTGATTCCATGTCTAGTTGTTGCAAGTGTGCAGGCAAGCGCTGCAAACCTTGCACGTAAGGCATCACAGCGTGAGTATGAGCCTTATAAAAGGTGTTATACCAAATACCAATTAACGCCATAATAATTGGCATGTTTTGATCAATTGGCGCAGAGAAAAAATGCTGGTCCATCGAAGCGCCGCCAGCTAAAAATGCTTCGAACTCATCCATTCCAATCGCAAATGCCAGAATCAACCCCACCGCAGACCAGACAGAATACCGTCCGCCAACCCAATCCCACATTTCAAATAAATTATCGACTTGGATACCAAATGCAGTCGCTGCGGCCTTATTTGTCGTTACACCTACAAAATGTTTTGCCACCGCACTTTCATCACCAAGGGCATCGACTAACCACTTCCTTGCCGCCACCGCATTTAACTGCGTTTCTAGCGTGGAAAAAGATTTTGAAACCACAATAAATAAAGTCGTTTCCGGGTTTAGTCCGGCAAGGACTTGATGAATATGTTCAGGATCGATATTTGAAAGAAAATGACATTTCACACCAGTATTCGCATAGGGTTGCAACGCCTCAACCGCCATACGAGGACCAAGATCAGATCCACCAATACCAATATTTACGACATCGGTAATTTTTTTATCGGTAAAGCCAGTCCAAGCTCCTGTTAATACATGATCAACGAATCGGCGCATTTGGCGCAGTACTTTTCGAATACCGGGAAGGATTGGTTCACCGTTGACTTGGTAGGGGTAATCGCCCTGCTCTCTTAGCGCCACATGCAATACAGCACGGTTTTCACTCACATTAATCGGCACACCTTGCCGCATTTTTTCCATTTCTAATGGCAAGCCAGCAGCCAATGCCAAGTCGCTAAGCAAAGCAATTGTTTCACGGTTAATACGATTTTTAGAAAAATCCAACAAGATGCAAGCCGCTTCTATCGAAAAACGATTAAAACGCTCTGGGTCGGTAGAAAATAGATCGCGCATTTGCCATTGTGCGGTACTGCGTTGGTGTTTTTCTAGCGCTTGCCAAGCAGAGGAATGAAAAATAGTTGGTTGCATGTATAGGGCTTATAAGATAGCGATACAGACAAAATAATAGCTGGAAATGACAAAGCAATGTAGTGAAAATGTAGTTTTTAACTTTAAATCACAATAAAAATAGACTTGCAACGCTTAAAAAATTACAAAATGTAGTTTTTATGTAGTTTTAGGCACGTTTCAATAATGCTTTATCTTGTAATCGGCTAAATAAGAATAAAGCGACCAACCCGCCAAATAAGGCGAAAGCCATATCGGATTGAGTATCCCAAGGGTCACCTTGCGTGCCTAAAAATTGATCGGCCCCTTGGTTTAATATGAGAGCAGCAACCCATTCAATCAGTTCATAAGATGAACTAATGAGCATCACAACCGATATGCAAAGAAAATTCGCCATTTTTCTACCTGTAACAATAGATTGGCAGATAAACACTTCTCTACAGATCAATGCAGGCCCAAAACCTTGATAAAAGTGACCAATTTTGTCGTATGGGTTTCTAGAAAGACTAAACCAAGATTGAATCTCAAAGCCAAGTGGGACTTTGGCATAGGTATACGCACCGCCCATCATCAAAATCCAACCGTGCAAAAGAATCACACCATATAGAAAACTAGTAAAACGGATTTTGTGCTGATAGAACCAGAGAATGGGTAGTGCTAGTAAACAAGGAAACACTTCTAATATCCAAGTTAACTTATCGACTGCAATCATATAGCTAAGGATTAAACCTAGGCTCCATCCTATTGAGAGAATAATCAGGGATTGGTTAGGATTTAATGGAGATTTAAGCGTCATCGGTTACTTAAACGCTCTTAAAATCATACGTTGGCCATCAATAGGCAACAGACTAGATAGATCTAATTTTTTGATATTGAAATGATCTAGCATGATAATTTCTGGGCTAACTTGTTTAGGCACAACCTCACCTTCCAATGCTCTCACTGCTAAATCAAGTGCAATACGACCTTGAATCACAGGAGAATCCGATGGTGCAGCCATTACGTCACCCGAGCGAATCAAATTCACAATATCACTCGTCGCATAAATAGAAACCAGCTTACTCCGCCCTTGAGATAACCGCATAAAACTAGCTGCAGCATCAATAGCCACTGCATTACCTAAAATAAAATCAGGAGGAAGATGACTAGAAAAATAGCGGCGAATCAATCCCGCTTGCGATGATCTATCTGTTGGCCCATAACCACCATGAATCACCGTCACGTTTGCATTTGCAAATAATGTATTAATGCCATTTTCAGCATCTTTTACCCAGCCCGCATCTTTGGGGCCAGGAAACCAAGCAATCTTGATTGGCTTGCCTTTTGCATCGCTAAGAATATACCTACCCGCAGCAGAAGCCATATCCGCAAAGCTGAGTTCAGAACGAGATGTCACATCCGTCGAGTTAATCCCATTCACTAAATCAATAACAGGCTTTCCCTCTTTTACTGCTTTTTGAATTTCACTAGCAAAGGCTTGCTGTGAAATAGAGGCAATCACAAAGGCATCTGCATTTTGCTGATCACACTGCAACCACTGTTTACGCTGATTATCTAACTTGTCATATCCACCCGCTTCTAATATGGCAACGTTGACATTCAACCGTTTTGCATCTTGATCAATACCCTGCGTTACCCCCCACCAATATTTATCTTTTCCATGGGGAAGCAATACACAGACCCGCCAATGCTTTTTTACTTTGGTAATCGGCGTGTAGGACTCTGCCAAGCCATCTTTTAAGACTTTTACCGGATACCAATTTGCAGCATGGCTTGGACTCATACAGAAGAATCCAAAACATAACAACCATGCTGAAAACTTTAAATATGATTTAATCATTTTTATCTTTTATACAACCTACGCCCATTTAATACAGATATGCACATTAGATTGACTAATGGTTCATTTTTTAAAGTGTAGCCTATATTCAATTGATAACAAGTTTTTGACCTGCTTACATTCTGTAAATGCTTGATCAGTATGCGGTACAATAGCGAAATATTTTTTTCAAGTGTTATGAACATGTCTTCAAATGATCCAATCGAAACCCAGCCAGAAGAAACTAAAAATGAGCATGGGCACATTAAAAGTTTTGTCCGTAGAGCAGGACGAGTGACCGAAGGTCAGCAACGTGCACTGAATAACCTCTGGCCAACATACGGCATCGCATACGAACAAAAGCAACTTGTGTTAGACGCTGCATTTGGTCGGCAAGCACCATGTGTACTGGAAATTGGATTTGGCATGGGCGGAGCGACAGCAGAAATCGCTGCAGCAGCGCCAGAAACAGATTACCTTGCGCTTGAAATTCACCCGCCAGGCGTAGGTAATTTATTAAAGCTTATTGAAGAAAAATCGCTAAATAATATTCGCATCATTCAGCATGATGCTGTCGAAGTATTAAGAGATATGATCCCAGAAGGGAGCCTAGCAGGTGTACATATCTACTTCCCTGATCCATGGCACAAAAAGCGCCACAACAAACGTAGACTAATCCAATCTCCATTTATCGCTAATCTGGTGAAATATATAAAACCAGGTGGTTATCTGCATTGCGCGACAGATTGGGAAGACTACGCCATTCAAATGCTAGAAGTGTTATCTGCAGAACAACAACTGCAAAATACTGCTGATGGCTATGCACCAAGACCGGAGTGGCGCCCACTAACCAAGTTCGAGCAAAGAGGTATCCGGCTTGGTCACGGCGTTTGGGATTTGTTGTTTACGAAGAAGTAATCCAACCATTTCATCAAAGAGGGCCTTCTGGCCCTCTTTTTTATTTCAAAGCATCTAATAAGCGATTAGCCACGGCTGACTCATAATGAAAACCAATGCGTTTAGCGGTGGGCACAGCATCCACTAGCCCTTTAGTCGCATTTTTCATTACACAAGCGGTTCCCACGGTTTGTAGCATTTCTATATCATTTAGATGATCACCAAATGCAATACAATCACTCGCGTGGATGTTTAGGTGCGCTAACAAATGCTTTAGTGTCGAGCCCTTGCTTGTCGATTTGGGCATGACTTCTAGGCATGTATCTGCTGAAAAAGTAATGTGGGCATGATCAGAGAAATTAGAGCGCAGGTAAGGTTCTATTTCTTTTAATCCCTCATGATCCCCCACTAGCAACACTTTCAGTACATCATCGCCTGTGTGTTTGCTTAAATCCTGAATTTCATAAAAGAAGCCAGACTCTGCGTGGTATTCCTCCAGACCTTTTGCTTCTTTGTTAATTAGCCAAGCATCTTCATGGTAGATATTTAACCAAACCGCGTCATTCGCGTGAAATTCTTTGATCAGGGTTTCTACAATCCATTTTTCAACCGTTGCTTTGAACATTAGTTCACCACTTGGGCTGTGCAATGTAGCGCCATTAGAGGTAATTAACCAAGGTTGTTTGTTTAGCTTACCGGTTATCCCTCTTACATCGAGATGATGACGGCCTGTAGCTAATACTAACTCGGTTTTTAAGGCTAAATATTGGTTAAGTACGTCCGCTGTAAAATCATTAATACGATGATTTTCATCTAGTAGCGTGCCATCTAAATCAGAGGCAATAAGTGGATACATAACATTTGCTTTAGCAGGTTCGAAAATAGAATTGTAACTGAACCCTCTCGCATTGATGGACTAGATTCAGACTACATTTGGATTGGTCAATCGACCAAACTTATCTCAACCTTCATGCTTTTCAGCCAGAACGGCTAACATTTTGCGTCAATATGTCACACCTCAACGTCAGCAAAATCAAGTAAGCTTCGTGCATTGACTCATACACACAAATAAGAAATAGGCACAACCCATGTTTTTCAGAAAACTATGTATCGCAGCAGCACTCTTAGCATCTACAACAACCTTTGCACATGAATTTAAAGCGGGTGAATTAGTGATTCATCACCCTTGGTCTAGAGAAACCATGGCGGGAATGAATATGGGAGCGGTCTATTTCAAAATAGAGAATTCAGGCAGCAAATCAGACAGTTTACAATCCGTAAGTAACCCCGAAGTTGCAGAAAAAATGGAACTACATACCCACCTAAATGAAGGTGGCGTGATGAAAATGCGCCCAGTTGGAGAGGTAAGCATCTTACCGAAAGCAACAGTAGACTTTAAACCACAAAGTTACCATGTGATGATGTTTGGCGTGAAGAAGCAGATGAAAAAAGGGGATAAATTCCCTGTAACGCTTCACTTTAAAGAAGCGGGTGATGTAAAAGTAGAAGTGTATGTAGAAGCAGCAGATAGCATGCACTAAGCTGCATACAGTACAAAAATGAAGCGGTAAGAAAGGCGATTTTCAAATTGAAATCGCCTTTTTCTTTACTACTTGAGCTTACCGTTTATTGAGGTTGGCTTAACCGTAATGCCCTATCCAAATCTGCTTGAAGATCTTGAATATGCTCCAAGCCAACAGACATCCGTACAAAATTAGGCGGAATATTAGCCGCCTTCATTTGCTCTTCATTCATTGTGCCAGACCACATCGCGGCGGTATGAACCAGTAAAGAATCCACGCCCCCCAAGCTCACAGCATGGGTAGCTAGTTTTACGTTAGAAACAAACTGACTAGTTTCCTGATAACCCCCTTTTACCGCAAATGCAATAACAGCACCAAAACCAGACATTTGTCGTTTTGCTAGTTCATGTTGTGGATGAGACGTTAACCCTGGGTAGTAGACGGACTCAATCAATGGATGGACAGCTAGCCAATTGGCCAGTGCCAATGCATTTTGATTAATCCGCTCTACCCTTACGCTTAGTGTACGTAACCCACGTAGTAGCAGCCAAGCATCCATGGGAGATAACACAGAACCTAAAGTCGTATGCATCGACCAAATTTTTTCGCCCAACTCATGGTTGCAGCAAATAACACCCGCTGTAATATCGTGATGGCCACCTAGATACTTGGTGGCACTATGAACCACAATATCAATACCGAGATGATGCGGTTGCTGGTTTACAGGGCTGGCCAAGGTGTTATCCGCAATGGTCAATATCCCATTTTGTTTCGCAATATCGGCAATAGCAGATAAATCAGTTAGTTGAAGCGTTGGGTTTGCCGGTGTTTCCAGCATAATCAAGCGAGTGTTGTCTTGAATCGCTGCGGCAATAGCTTCAACATTTGTTTGTTCAACCAAGGTAACGGTCACGCCAAATCTAGGCAGTACTTCATCGAAAAGCTTCGTTGTACTCATGTAATGCCGCGTTTGCGCCACGACATGATCCCCTGCGGAGACAAGCGCTAACACCGCCGTGCTGATTGCGCCCATTCCGGCCCCCGTTAGCAATGCGGTATCAGTTCCTTCTAATTGCGCCAGTATCGCAGCGACACGGTCATGAACAGGGTTACCATAGCGGGTGTAATAGCGGCTGTGACGGGGGGTATTTGCCATTTCGGCAAAGGCAGATGCATCCTCCGCACGAAACGTTGCCGAATAATAAATAGGCGGCACAATCGACACATCATCCCCTACATCCCCATGTAGCAACAAGGTATCTAGGTGAAGCGGGTTATTTGGTTCACGCATTATCATTTACTCTGTTTAGATAGGCTGGATTGGCGTTTTATAATGGTAGAGGAGGTAATCCATGTGTGCTACGGGCCCGATTACAGGCAGGAATAAAGACCCCAACAGCAGACATCGGCGCAAACTCTCTACACGGAGAGGGGCGCTCTTCGTAAATACCGCATCGAACAGACTCCCCTACTTTGCCAATCAGTGCGACGCATCTTGGGCGGGCATAATCCGTCCCCCTCATGCGGCATAAAGAATCGGTTTCATCATCCGCCAAACCATATGGCACTTTACCCCAAGGCTCATCGTCTCTTTCCGAGCGGTGAAAGGTGACTTTAAATGCCGCGCAGCAAGCACCACAACTCATACACTCATTACTCATGATACTTGCTCCATTGGTTGATTAAGTGATGCTAGAAAAGCTCGAATTTCTGTTGGATGGCTCATCGGGCGAACCAACATAAAAAAACTCTCGGCCTGTGAATATCCTTTTCGAAGGTAGCCAAGCCATTGTTTAAACCGACCACCGGCGAATTTGGGCTCTACTTTTCCACAAATTAGCTCAAAATATGTCTGAAAGATAGGCCAAAGGCTTTCCCATGCCAACCAAGCTTCTTCTACTGATTGCCCATTTAGGTGATAGCGTATTTGTTTTGCCAGGTCGGGTCTTGAAAGCAGGCCTCGTCCAATCATAATGTCATCGATACCCGAAACAGATTTGCACTTTAGATAATCTTCGACGGTCCACACTTCGCCATTCGCGATCACTGGGATCGAAACATGATCTGCAATTCGTCCAATCCATTCCCAATGCGCTGGTGGGCGATATCCATCCACCTTAGTTCTAGCATGCACCACTAATTCCGCCGCGCCTGCGCTTTCCAATGCTTTGGCACAGTCTAGTGTTAATGAGGTATCTTTCACTCCCAAGCGCATTTTAGCGGTGACGGGAATATGACTAGGTACTGCGCGCCTTACCTCTGACACAATGGAATACAGCACTTCCGGATGATCTAATAAGATGGCTCCGCCACCGTGTTTATTCACTAATTTTGCGGGGCATCCAAAATTAAGATCTACCGCAAAAGAACCCAGTTCTGCGACTCTCGCCGCATTATCTGCCATACAAATAGCATCACTACCTAATAGTTGCGCTTTTACAGGTACACCCGCCTGCGTTTTGCCAGCATTTTTTAATTCTGGCATCACGCGATAAAACTGCCTTGCAGGAAGTAAAGTACCCGTAACACGGATAAATTCGGTTACACACCAATCCACTGGAGATAATTGCGTAACCACCTCACGCATCAATGCATCGGCCACCCCTTCCATTGGGGCAAAAACAATCTTCATTTATCCGATACCCATGGCGGTGTTTGACCAATTGATTGCCACGCTAACGTTAAGCGCTGCCACACTAGTTCTTTTTCATCGTCTGTCATTAACACCCAATTAGCAACCTCGACAAACGTTCGGCCGCATCCTTGGCAAACTTCATCACCAAGTGCCGTAGAGCACAAAGCAACACAGGGTGAATCTGGACGATCACTCATTCAACAACCTATCAACATAAATTAAATTTGAACGTATTTTACGTGAGCATGGTCAGAAAAACCATGTAGCAATCTAGATGGCAAGTCGCTATTAGCGGTATATACTTGAATGTAAATAGTTTGGGAAGGTAATAAAAATGAATCAACAAATTGCAACCCTAGCGGGCGGCTGCTTTTGGTGTACAGAGGCCGTATTTGCCAGATTACAAGGTGTTGTCACAATTGCCCCTGGTTATATGGGGGGGCACACCGATAGCCCAGACTATAAAGCAGTCTGTACCGGGGTGACCGGGCACGCAGAAGTCATTCAAATCCACTACCAACCAGAAATTATCGACTTTAAAGCTTTATTGATGGTGTTTTTTGCGACGCATGATCCAACCACCCTTAATAGACAAGGTCACGATACAGGCACGCAATATCGCTCTGCTATTTTTTGCCATGATGAAGATCAGGAAAGTACGGCAAGCGAAGTGATTCAGCAGTTGGATAATGGACGTTACTTTCCAAACCCGATTGTGACAGAGGTCAGTAAAGCAAGCACGTTCTATCCAGCAGAGTCTTATCACTTTGGGTATTTTAATAAAAACCCATACCAACCCTATTGCCAAGCGGTTATTCATCCAAAGTTACATAAATTGGAAGAATATTTTAAGCATTTAATGAAGTAAATGCCGTGATTAAGCAGTAAGAGCAACTGCTTTCGTTACATCAACAGAGAGCGGAATAAGCGAGCCGGCAGTTGGTCGTCCTAGTGCAATCCACTCTCTTCGTGAAAGAGACAACACCCAACGTTCGTCCAAGGCAATCACCTCTACAGTAAGATTATTGCCTTGGAAATGAAGCGCTTCTATTTTAGCGGTTGGTTCCCCATCAAAACCAAATGCCTCATCAGGCCATAAGGTAGCATTTTTTATATTCTTATGACCAAGGAAGCCTGCTACCCACTCATTTTTTGGTTGGCTATATAAATCATCTGCAACACCAGCAACCACACAAAGGCCTTCATTCATGATCAACATTTGATCTGCCAGATAAAAAGCTTCTTGCTGGTCATGCGTTACAAAAATAGAAGTTTGCCCAGAGCCCTTCAGTAAAGCGCGTAACTGTTGCTGTAAGTCCTCTCTTAGCTGAGCGTCCAAATTTGAAAAAGGCTCATCTAGCAACAAAAGCTGCGGCTCAGGAGCCATGGCTCTTGCGACGGCTACGCGCTGTTGTTGACCACCTGAAATATCATTCGGGTAACGCTCAGCGAGATCTGCAATTCGCAACCTCACTAGCCAGTTATCAACCCTCTCCTTCAAACTAGCCGAAGAAACCCCTTGCATACTTAAGCCAAATGCCACGTTTTCCCAAACAGTTAAATGAGGGAACAAGGCATAATCCTGAAAGACGAAACCAATTTTACGATTTGCTACCGAGAGTAGATCTAAGCGAGTGCCAGCAAAAGAAATCTCTCCAGCGTCTGGTAGTTCTAAACCAGCAAGTAATCTAAGTACCGTGGTTTTCCCACAACCACTCGGCCCTAATAATGCAAGCGTATCCCCTTTTTCAAGCGAAAATGAAATCTGATGAACGGCAGGTTTAGTTGCACCCAAATATGTCTTACTCAGCTCATGAACGGTTAACAAAAGCGGCTCCTTTGCGTACCCATCTCAAAATCGGTAAGTTAATTAGATAAAACACAGCAGTTGAAACTACCAATAGAAGGACAGATAAGGCTAATGCTTGATTAAAATTGGCAATACCCGGCTTCCCTAGTTTTTCATAAATCAGCGTTGTAATCGTCGTCCATTCTGGTCTTGATAAAAACAAGGTAACGGCAAACTCACCCAGCGTAGTCGCCGCAGCAAACGCTAATCCAGACTGTATTGCTGGTAATAGAATGGGAACATCGATTCGCCAAAAAGACTGGCCTCGACTAGCGCCTAAAGAATGGGCTGCCTCACCTAACCTAGGAGGTAGTTGCCCCCAAGCCAATGAAACCTGTCTCGCCATTAAAGGATAAGCCAACAAAACATAACCCGCGATCAGCAAGCACAGACTAGCAATAAAGGAAGGATAAGCAACCAACAATGCTAATGCGAGCAAAGAGGAGGAGATTAGATAAGGAGAGTATGTCACTAACAGTTTTAGTGTGCCGCCCTTTCGCACCTGACTCGCAACAATTAAACCAATCACACTAATACAAGGCAGGCTTAATCCCGTAAAGAACAGACTATTTTTAAGTGCAGGATAAAACGCTTCATCCTGAAAAATAGCGAGATAAACTTGATAACCACCGAGTAACGATTTAACGACCAAGCCAACCATTGGGGCAATTGAGATGATCGCAGCAACTAGAATGGGCAAGTAATAAAACCACCGCATCGTACGTTGGATGCCAACCTGCTTAAATGCTAATTGTCGCTCAGCTTTTACCGGCAAAGACAATTTGGCATAGGCATAGACAACCAATGCGCACATAAAGAGTTGAATAAGCGCAACAAAAGCTGCAGAGGGTAAATCTAGCTGTAATGCGGTTAGCTCATATATTTCAACTTCTAAGGTTGCCCACTCTCGCCCACCTAGCAGTAAGGCAACCCCAAAACTGGTGCCACAAAATAAAAAGGCTAACAGCCAAGATGCCAACACTGCATTTTTTATAGCGGGCCAAATAATACGTCGCTTAATCTGCCAACCTGAGGCGCCCAATACCTTTGCCGCTGAAATTTGATTCGACGAAACACGTTGCAATGCTTGGTAAATTGTCCAAATACTAATCCCAAGGTTATAAAAAACGTACCCCCACATCAGCGGCAAAAAGCCCTCTGACGGTAAAATAGGAAACCAACCTCGCGGACCAGCAAGTGCCAAAATGGCGAGGGAGCCAACAATCGTTGGCATAAGATAAGGCAGTAACACCAAACGCAGAAAAAGTCGTGCCCACTTCGGACGATACTCAGACAATATCCAAGCAACAGGTAAGGCGATCACCACGCACAAACATGCAGCAAGGCTCGCCTGAAAAACAGTGATACCGACTCTTTTCCAATAATAACTATCTTGGAGAAGATCCAAGCTAATTGGATAATCAAACAACAAACGCGTTAAAGGCCACGCAATCATTAAGGCCAAATAGAAAAATGCCACAAAACTAAGTAACGTAGAAACGCTAAACTTATTTTGTGGCATTTTCAAATACATCCTACAAGCGACGCTTAGGGGCGCATCAATTTTTGCCATTCAGCAACTAGTTGCTGCACTTCTTTACCTGATTTAGGCACAACAGGTTTCGTTAGTTTGGTTGGCAAGGTCGCGAAGCTAAAAGTTTTATCCAGCACAACATCTTCTCTGACCGGATACATCCACATATTGGTAGGCAAGTCTGCTTGCACAGATTTAGAAACCATAAATTGAATAAACTTACCCGCTAATTGCGCTTCTTTGCCACCTTTTACCAGTCCAATACCTTCAGCCTGCATAAAGTAGCTACCCGGAACAAACAGATTGTCAGTAGGCGGAACGCTGAGTTTACCTTCGCTGTAGAAGACTTCGGCAGAAGGAGACGTGCTGTAACTGACAACAAATGGTCTGGTACCACCATTTTTAGAGAACTCTTTTTCGTAAGCATCGCTCCAGCCTTGCGTTACTTTTACGCCATTGGCCTTCAACTTACCCCAGAATGCCCATGCTTTTGCTTTACCTAGATGATGAACGGTTGCCATCATAAAAGCTAAGCCCGTACTACTGGTTGCAGGGTTCTCTACCACTAACAGGTCTTTGAACTGAGGTTTTGTGAAATCATCCAATGATTTCGGCAATACTAATTTATGCTCAGAGACATAGGCTTTATCGTAATTTAGTGCCACCAAGCCATAATCGACGGTAGTCAGGTACTCGCTAAACGCTTGTTTAGGCGATTTAACTGGCGTTGGCTTAACCAAAACATCTGCATCTGTCGCTTTAGCAACAAGCAGGTTATCAATGCCATAAACAACATCCGCAATTGGCGCAGACTTTGTCAGGATTAGCTTATTTAGCATTTCACCAGCATCGCCAGCTTTAATGACAGAGACTTTCGCTGCATTTTGCGCTTCGAATTCAGCAATCAGTTTTTTATCAACTGAAAAAGAACTATGAGTAAGCACTCTTAATTCGGCGGCCGACGCACCAAAAGTAGTTAAAAGCAAGGTAGCTGATAGTAAACGACGAAACATATTCCCTCTCAAACTAGTTAAAAGGGGCTATGCAGGGGAAGTAGAATGCATGAGAAAACACGCTCCCTCCGCTGGCATGACCCAGATCAGGTACAGGGTATATCTCAGTCTGCATAACATCTATGCAGACACCCCCGGTGTTAACGACAGATTATTTTATAAATTAACCTTGTCAGGTTAAATATTATAAAACGTTTAAGTGGTAGAAAAAGGCACTACCAAGAAATAAACATTACAAATGAAAAAAGCCGCTAAAAGCGGCTTTTTTCTTGAATCTGGCGCACCCGGAGCGATTCGAACGCCCGACCCTTTGGTTCGTAGCCAAATACTCTATCCAACTGAGCTACGGGTGCGTTGCCTGTATTTCTACAGAAGTTAAGTTGTTAGTGGCGCACCCGGAGCGATTCGAACGCCCGACCCTTTGGTTCGTAGCCAAATACTCTATCCAACTGAGCTACGGGTGCGCTGCTTTACAACTTAGTTCTATTGTGGCGGAGAAAGAGGGATTCGAACCCTCGATGCAGGTTTTGCCCGCATGCTCCCTTAGCAGGGGAGTGCCTTCGACCACTCGGCCATCTCTCCGTCAACAGAGATGCGAATATTATAGATATTCCCTACTCTCGTCAACACCTTATTGCAGAAAAATCTTCAATATCATCACTTTTTCTGCAAATGTCGTGTTTTTGCCTGTTTTATAAGCAAATTTTGCAGCAAAATCACCGTTTTAGCATCTTGAATCTCACCAGCCATTAGTTTTTCTTCACACAAAGATAATGGCCATTCAATCAACTCAATCTCTTCACCTTCTTCCACTAAGCCACCACCGCGAGCAATTCGCTGAGTATCCCGAATATTGGCTGTGTATAGCATCAAGTATTCAGTCACGACGCCAGGGCTAGTAAATACCTTCATGACAAAATCGACATGATCGACCTGATACCCTGTTTCCTCAAGGATTTCCCGCTTAATCGCCGTTTCAGGATCCTCCCCATCTAAAAGGCCAGCACACACTTCAACCAACATCGGCTCTTCATTTAGATAAAATAATGGCGTTCTAAACTGTTTAACCAGTACAACCGTATCATTTACTTCGTTATAGAGTAAAACACCTGCGCCAGGGCTTTTTACATATAGCTCACGCTGAAGATGCTGAACCACACCGGAATCATGTTGATATTCTAATGAGAGTTGTCTTAGCGTATTCCAGCCCTCATATAGCAACCTATCTTCTAACATGCGAACTTTTTGCTGAGTCATTTCGAAGCGCCTCACTGGTTACTGAGTTTTTTTGTAGTAGCGAAATCTAGTTAAGTCTCGCATTAAAAGACTTCACCAATAAAAAAAGGGCAGCGAATACGCTACCCTTTTTTCTCAGCAGTAAAACTAGATTAAGCCAATGGTGCTGGCTCTTTATCTAATTCAAATGCTTTATGAAGCACACGTACTGCTAGCTCCATGTATTTTTCATCAATACCAACTGAAATCTTAATTTCAGAAGTAGTGATGATCTGAATATTAATACCTTCTTCAGCCAACGCACGGAACATGGTACTAGCAACGCCAGCGTGTGATTTCATGCCGATACCAACGATCGATACTTTGGCTACATCGGCAGAGCCGGTCACACTTGCGCCACCGATATGAGATAGCGTTTCTTCCAAGATCAGCTTCGCACGATTGAAATCGTTACGATGCACAGTGAAAGAGAAGTCTGTTGTGCCATCGTGGCTGATGTTTTGAATGATCATGTCTACATCAACATTTGCATCCGCAACTGGGCCAAGAATTTGGTATGCAATACCTGGTTTGTCAGGTACGCCACGAACAGTAATTTTCGCTTCATCACGGTTAAATGCGATACCGGAGATGACTGGCTTTTCCATATTGCTATCTTCCTCAAATGTAATCAGGGTGCCTGCGCCTGGATCATCCATGAAGCTGGAAAGCACGCGCAATTTGACTTTGTATTTACCTGCAAACTCTACTGAACGAATTTGCAAAATCTTAGAACCTTGACTTGCTAGTTCTAGCATTTCTTCAAAGGTAATTGTCTCTAGACGTCTAGCGTCTGGCACAATGCGTGGATCCGTTGTATAAACACCGTCCACATCAGTATAAATCTGACATTCGTCTGCCTGTAGTGCAGCAGCCAATGCAACACCAGAAGTATCAGAACCACCACGACCTAACGTAGTGATGTTACCGTCAGGGTCCATCCCTTGGAAACCAGCAACGATCAAAATGGTGTCGTTGTCTAGGTCCGCACGCATGCGTTCGGTATCAATATGTTCGATACGCGCTTTCGTAAAAGCGTTATCTGTGTGTACGCGCACTTGCCCACCGGTATAGCTTTTGGCTTTGTAACCGAGTTCTTGCAGCGCCATAGATAGCAAGGCAATCGTAACCTGCTCTCCTGTAGACGCTAGAACATCCAATTCTCTAGGATCAGGTGAAGACTGGATTTCTTTTGCAAGGGCAATCAGGCGGTTCGTTTCGCCACTCATAGCGGAAACTACTACCACCAGCTGATGACCTGCTTCTTTAAAACGAGCCACCCGCTTGGCGACATTCTTAATGCGTTCGGGGCTCCCCACGGAGGTGCCGCCGTATTTCTGAACGATGAGCGCCATTGCCTATTCCGATAAATTAACAAACAAAAAATAAGAGGGATATTCTACTGCAAAACAATCAGTTAGAAAGGGAGATAAGAAGAAAATTAGGCAAAAAACAATAGTCTAAGTCACGTAAATGTCGTTGAAAGATCACAAAACTGTCATCACTGTGCAATTCAGTTCACATTACGGACATTTAGCTTAAGCGGCTTTTTCGTTTAACCATATTCGCCCAATGCTCCAAGGTAGTTCTAAATTCTTGGGCATTAATTGGTTTTGCTAGGTAATCATCCATACCGGCCCCCAGAAAACGCTCACGGTCTTCCGGCATGGCATTTGCAGTCATTGCAATAATAGGCGTTCTACATAAAGGCTCAGCCATGGCCCGAATAGCCGCGGTTGCGGCTAAGCCATCCATTTCAGGCATGTGAATATCCATCAAGATAAAGTCTGGCTGTGACTCCATCAGGATTCTTACTGCTTCAGCACCATTGTTTGCGATAATGACGCTGTAACCATACTTATTTAAGAGTGCAGCGGCTACCTTTTGATTGACCAAGTTATCTTCGGCTAATAACACTTTTGCCAAGGGTGCATCAGCGTTTGGTAAGGCCTTCGGTTGAATACTGATGGTTTCTGCATCCACTGAAATTGATTTACTGGAATTATTGAATGCATCTGCTACTTTTTTCAGTGCATTTTGTAAGGTTTTCCTAGTAAATGGTTTTCTTAGCGCAATGATCGGCAACTTAGCGAAACTTGGTAAATCTTGACTAGGTAGTGCGCCAAGCAAAATCACCGGAATTGCATGAGATGTTCTAATTTCAGATAACTGATTCAATAAATCGGTGACTTTATTTCTATCGTCTACATCGACAGAAACCACTAAGACAGACTTTCGAGTGTGTTGCTCGTTCTTAAATGAGGCAAAAAACTCGTCTTTCGCATGATGCAGGCGATGCGGCACTGCATAATCTTCAAACTGACTTTGTAACCATTCAACAACAGTAACTTGACTGTCAATAATTTCAATATGGATATCAGATAACAAAGGCTCTACCGGATCAATGGCGGTTACCGGTTGAGAAGCCAATGCTTCGATCGGTAATTTGAACCAGAAAGTACTTCCCTGCCCTGCGCGACTAAATAATCCAATTTGACCTTTCATCAAGTCGATTAGGCGCTTAGAAATAGCAAGCCCAAGTCCAGTCCCTTCAAATTTGCGTGATAACGAGGCATCTACCTGGGTAAAAGGGGAAAATAAATGGCTTTGTTCTGATACAGGAATGCCAATTCCTGTATCAATGACTTCAAATAATAAACCGTCACTAGAAGTAGTAGGTGCTACACGCAATTTAACCGAACCTGATTCTGTAAACTTAACCGCATTACCAACCAGATTGAGCAAAATTTGACGAACGCGACCACCATCCGCCACCCATACAGCAGGTAAATCTTTTGGATAATCTAAGATTAAATCAATTTGCTTATCAAAGGTTTTAGGCGCGATTACTTCAACCACACTTTCTAACAGCTCGAGCAAATTAAACTCATGCGGGTGTAGCACAAGCTTATCTGCCTCCATTTTAGAGTAGTCGAGTACGTCATTAATCACTTCAATTAATGCTTGGCCAGATTCACGAATAGTGGAGACAAACTGTGTTTGCTCTTCATTTAATGGGGTATAACTAAGCAACTCAGCCATGCCAATCACGCCATTCATTGGCGTTCTAATTTCATGGCTCATGGTAGCTAGGAATTGTGATTTTGCCCTGTTCGCAATTTCGGCATTTTCTTTAGCTAAATGTAAGGCATCATTCTTTTGATTAACGGCTTCAAGAATGCGTTTATTCTTTTGAAGGTTGAGATAAAGGCTAAGCAGCACAAACCAGCCGATAACAAACATAGCGGCAAATGCCCAACCTAGCCATTCGTATGCATGCTTTTGTCTGACAACGGTTTCTGTTCTTAAATTGGTTTCATCATGGTTGGCTTGAACAGTAAGGTCATGAAGCCCTGAGCGTAAAGGCAATAACTTGGCCATCAAGGCTTGGTAAGTTTTTTCATCGCCGGCTTGAAAATCCTGGATAACTGGATCTATATCTTCTAAGACTTTTTTTAGTCCTGCAATCGTAGGCTTCGCACCACGAATACTACGCAACTCTTCGCCATGGACATTTTCTTCATGAAAAAGCTGTAGGCGGCTCCACAAGATGTCTAGTCTGGTGGTCATATCATCATAACTAACTTCGGGGGCTTTACTCTCGTATCTAGTTAACGCCATCAAAAAGCGTTCATATTCAATTTCTAGCTGTGCAGAAGCCCAAAATGGGCTATCAAAACGAGACGATAGTTGTTCTGATTTTTCTAGTGGAATATGGACAAAAGCATTCCAGAGTGTCACCGCCAATGCGGTGATCACGCCTGCAAAAAGAGACCACCCAATGAGTGGTCTCGATTTTGGAGAACTAAAAAATTGCTTTAGTTTACTTAACATCCAACGCCTTTAATTGCCACAAGAACTTAGAGTCTGCCTCTGGACTCACTAGTTCAGGATGTTGATCTCGAGGGTAAATCACCCATAGAGGACCTTTATCCCTACGTGACATTGCTTTGCCATCCATGGTTGCGGCAATAATCACATCATACTTTGTAAAATCTGCAGTTGGAATTTCTACTTTATAGTCGTTAATTGCAATTGCATTTACTTTTGCACCAGTTGCACCAACTAATTTCAGAATATCTCTGGCTAATGGACCTTCAAATGTTGGTTTGCCTTTGGTCCATGTGGTGGAGGTTTGCACCTTTTTCATGCCAATTTTTTTCAACATTTCCATATCGAATTGAGCTGTGTGAGCATCTTTATTCGATTTGGTCAGATTACCAGTAATGGTCAGTACGACAGGCCCTTTAGGAGCCGGTAAATCCTCTGCGTAAGCGGTTGAAACGGCCAAGCTAATCGCAACAACACCCACACCTAGCCAACGATTCAAAAGCCCTTGCATAATATCACTCCCTGTTTGTCTGTTTAATTTACTGGCTGCTATGATTTAATGCGTAGCAGCAGATTCCACTACTAGTGATAGACTGTGCGGCGGATTTTAGCAATATCTTTCCTGATTCCACCACAAAAAATAAAAGAAAATTAAAAAGAAATACAAAGAATAATGTATTCAATCCAATCATTCTTGAAATAACTATTTCGAAAAAACTATTTTTAAATGACATTAGTGCTTGATCGTTAATCCAAAACGATGTTTTTCTTCTTCTGATAGCATGTCAGCCCAATCTTCGCCAAAAATTTCTATTGGGTGCATCGTTCTAGTTGAACCGTTTCCGCAATACATTTGTGATGTAGCGCAGTATTTGTCACATCCCCAGCAAATTCGCTCTGGGTGTTTGGGTTGGATTGGTAGCTTCTTCATTACAGACAACTACCCTTTCAAAGATTCCTCACAAGGGCAATCGTAAATTGAATTTATTCGTGCAAATTAGACGTAAATCAACTGATGAGCAATTAAGTAACACGATTTAGCCTGTCTGCTAAGCCTGACATTCTTTTCGGATGGTTTTTTACCCCTTCAAAGACAATATTTTGTTTCCCCCACAGTGTTACATTTTGTTTTGCTCTAGTAACGGCAGTGTATAGCAACGACCGGTTGATAATTGGTGAAAACTGGTTGGGTAACACAATGGCAACATGGTCAAACTCCGAACCTTGGCTTTTATGAATGGTCATTGCCCAAGCAGGTACCCAATCTGGCAGACGGTTCAACGGGATAGATTTCCAATCTGCATCAATTTGCGGGAAGCGAGCATGCCACTTCCCGGTTTGTTGATCCTGCTGGACAATCCCTACGTCCCCGTTAAATAACCCTGATTGGTAGTCATTCTGTACGACCATGATTAATAGGCCATGATAAATGGACCTTCCATTTTGAGTTGTCGGTCGTATCCAATGCTTTAGCTGGAAACGTCTTTCTAAAGCCCTATTTATGCCTAGTGCACCATATGGACCATCTTTTAATGCCGTTAGCACTCTAAATTGATCGACGGTATTCATCCAAATAGTTGGATCGTTAATTAAAGAATCATTAATCACTTCAAAGTACGGTTGAAAGCGTTCAGCCAATGAACCGAGCATGTCCTCGTACTCTGCATTTTTTTGCCAGACAAGTGATGGATGCACTTCAAAAACAGGGTTTAATGCGCTTAGGTCTTGCGCCAAAATTGCATTGGCTAATGCGCCAATGCCCGGCACGCTAGCGAATCGATAACTATGTTTTAACACCTGGACTTGCTGAGCTAGTAAAGCGTCATAGGTATTGCTTTCAGTAAACTCTATGTCACTAAACATATCATTTTGAACAGGATGCATGTTTTGATTACCAACTGGGTTGGCAGGAATTTGGTAATCTGTGATCTCGGAAAGTCGTGTCGCATTTGCTGGAGAGATCAACGTCTTCTCACACAGATCCGAAAATACGCTGCCAGCGTCAACCGAACTTAACTGATCTTTATCTCCCAAAAGAATCACGGTTGCTGACGGTGGCAAGGCTTCGAACAAGTGATACATCATTGCTTGATCGATCATAGAGGCCTCGTCTACCACCAACACATCTAGCGACAACGGATACAAAGCGTGGTGAGTAAAGCGATGCCCATTTGGACCGAGTAATCGATGTAGTGTCTCTGCTTGTGTGGGTAGTGTCTCTAAGATGGGCTTTAGCTCCGCTTGTGCATCTGAAGGTAACTTCTGAATGGCATTTCGCATGCCCTCACCCATCCTGGCAGCGGCTTTCCCCGTTGGCGCAGCTAAGCGAATCGTTAATGGCTGCTTAGCTAGGCCTTGCAGCAAGAGCAACAGACGAAGAACCGTACTGGTTTTTCCTGTTCCAGGACCTCCTGAAATAATCGTGAAGTTAGACAACGATGCCGCAGCAACTGCCACTTTTTGCCAATCAATATCATCCAATTTATTTGCAAACAATTTATTTAGCAACAATTTGATTTGCGCTTCATCTACGTTTGCTGACTGCTGGTTTAGTCTTTTGCATAACTGATTGGCGAATCGGTCTTCATACAGCCAATAACGGTGAAAATACAGCTTATGGCCATCAAGTATGAGGGGTGTAAATTCAGTTGGGCTACCGATAAGACCATTAATGGACTGATGACGATGAGACAGGTCATTAATTTCATCTGTCGACAGATGCAAACAAACATGTCCTTCTTGCAAGCTATTGGCAAGCCTTAGTATTAAGGCTTCGACAACTGGATTATCGATCTGTGCTAACAGAGAAAGCACCTTGGTAATTTGCTCGGGAAACTCAGTGACTGTTTGTAATTCGGCTTGCATGCTACTCAACCTCTGCGAAAGATTGATTTGAAAGACTTTCTGCAAATAATGCATCGAGTGCGACAACCAACTGTGGATGCGGGGTATACGAGAACACGCCACAATGCGGTATATCTGTCGCCGTGCCTCTTAAAAATAAATATCGAACGCCGCCAAAGTGGGTTTCGTAGCGGTACTGGTCAGGCATCCGTTTGGCTAAATAGCGATGAAGCGCGACTGTGTAAATTAAAAACTGTAAGTAATAATGCTCTACAGCAATGGCGTGCGTGAGGTTGCTAGCTGAGTAATCTTCAGGTCGATTGCCAAGCCAATTTGATTTGTAATCAATTAAATAGAACCTCCCGTCTATTTCACAGATTAAATCAATAAACCCTTTTAAGTAGCCATTCATTGTAGAAAAGTCGAGTGATTTTGCTGCCATCTGAAATGGCATAGGTACTTCCCAGCTTGGATTTGATAATAGTTCGGACAACTTCAACATGGGAATACTAGGTAATTTAAAAGTAAACTCCATTTCGACAAAACGTCGGCCATTGCTCACCATAGATAGTGAATGGCCACTTTCATTCATTGGTTGGCGTAAGGTAGATCGAACCATTCCTGTCAAAATACCCAGCCAGTGCGGTTCATAACCATGATCTAGAAGTAGGTTCTGGATAATCTCTTCTTCATTAGGATCATCCATTTTAGTGAAATCAATACTTTCGAAGAGCGTGTGTAAGAACGTACCTGCGCGAGCTCCCCTTGGAAAATCGAACATGGTGAGATCAGTATTTTCATCATTCGCAGGTTCTTCTAACAGGATTGGCGCGCCATCATAGTCTGGCATTTCCGTGACTTGAGCACTTACTTGGCGTGTTAAAGAGGTGAAACTACTCATTTGCCAAGAGGACTTTAATAGCCTAGAAAATACACCTGGTTCTAACGCTAAAGTTTCACTGGCTGGCTTAATATATAAGTCGTCTTTATTTGTCCATTTAACCAAGGAATAATAAGTCGGCTTTTCATTAGCCAAAGCTTGCATATTTGCAATGAGTTCTGAAGAGGTTAACGTCAATACCGCTGCAAAGTGATTCTGCAAATCTAATCTTGGGTTCTCGGACTCTTCAGATAGCGGATGCAACAGCCAACTTAAGGGTGCGTATGCGCATTCACTCACCTTATGCCATGCAACATAACACCTATATTTTGCGCGGGTCAGGGCAACGTATAGCAGCCTAAGTTTTTCTGCATATTCTTCTAATTGAACTTGCTCAGCGACCTGTTCATCTGGCAGAAAATGTAAGACTGGCTCGTTATTTTCATTTCTGCCAACTAACATGCCATTTTGCTTAAACTTGCTACCACTCCAAGTAAACGGGCAGAATACAATTGGATACTCAAGCCCTTTACTTGCATGAATGGTGACAATTTTGACGCGCTTCGCATCACTTTCTAACCGTGTTTGTACTTCATCTTGTGAAGAAGAAGATTGATTACATTGATCAATAAACCAATCGATGAGCGACTCCAAACCATGGCTAGCAACACTTTCGGTCTGAATTAATTCAAACAAATGTAGTAAATTGGTTAATCGTCTTTCGCCGTCTTGGAAATTAAGCAGCTTAGAAGCCAACCGCTCGTCCTCTAACCATGTCCTCGCCATCGGCATAAACCCTCTACTCTTCCAGATATCTAAATAGCGAGTAAATTGTTCAAGACGAATATCCCAATCTTCTGATTCATTTGCTAGCGCTTCAAGTTGCTCTCCTGAATAACCAAAGTAATCGGTAATCAATGCCGCTTTAATTAACTTGTGGTTTTGCGGAGCTTGAATAGCTTGTAATACACGCAGTAGCTCTTCTGCTTCTCTGGTTTCAAACACACTAATCGTCGCTTGCTGTACGGCTGGCACTTTCCGTTTAGAAAGTGCCTCCATCATCAAAGCACCTTGCTTATGGGTATTCACCAGTACGGCAATATCCCCACCGTGAATCCTTCTTAAGTTAGATTGGCTGGCTTTAGCATCTTCAATGGCCAATGTTTCTGTTGTTTGATTTAACAATCGAACAATTTCAGTTGCACACCCTTCTGCAGCCAAATGGTTTGCTGATTCCTTTTTGAGTTCGTCGTCTTCCTCCTCGACATCAAAATAAGATAAGCAAAGTGGGGATAATCCATCTGCTGATTTTAGTGCATTCACTATCTGCTTAGCGCCCACATCCTCATACGTGATGCCTGGAACGGCAAATGGCCGCTTAGCGGCAAGAAAAAGTTGGTTTACCGCCTTGACTAGCGGTTCTGCAGACCGTTGATTCACGTCTAGAGAGAACTGATTAGCGGTATCTGATCTAGCAGACAAATAGGTAAAAATATCTGCCCCGCGAAAACTATAGATTGCCTGTTTGGGATCGCCAACCAAAAATACCGGTGAATCACTTTCATGAAAAAGTGTATGAAAAATCTGATACTGGACTGGATCTGTATCCTGAAATTCATCAATTAACGCTGCTTTGAACTGTTGATTCACCTTTTGAATCAGCGTAGTTGCACTATTCGTTTGCAGTGCTTCGGCAAGTCGATTTAATAAGTCATCAAAAGACAGTACGCCTAGTCTTGTTTTTTTCTCTGGCAATAACTGATTGCATTTTTTGAGTAGGCCAACTTGCCAATGGAGGTACGCTAAGCTAATCGACTCATTTACTTTTGCATAGTATTCGACGAGCTTTTCAACCTTATCGAAAAAAGGATGCGTAGGTGCATCGCAATTTTTCTTTGTCGCTGCAATTAGTTTTTGGCTGCCTAGCTTATCTAGCCAATCTGGCACATTCGCTAAGTTCACGTTATCTGTAGCAAATACCGTGGCTAGTTCTTTTAGCCAGCCTTCTATCTTCACAGGCGAATAAGATCTCGCATTTAAGCCACCACTAAGTAAACGTTTCGCAATGTCTTCATGCGAACGTAGCCATTCTGATTGGGTTGTGACAAATTGTTCAGCAAAATTTTTCCATGCGCCATCTAAATCGACATCTGGAATATCTGCGTACTGCAGGTAGTTTTTGCCCACCCACTTGCGTAAATCATCAAACACATCACTTGGCGTAATCTTTTTAGAAGCCACCCATGACAAAACAGAAGAATGGCCTTGATAAGCCCATACGCGCCATTCATCTTCAATCAGTTCACGAACAATATCGCTATCATCTGTTATGAGCTCTTGTTCAAAAGGCACCCCTGCCTCTAACGCAGCATCTGTTAGTACTCGCTGGCAGAAACCGTGAATGGTATAAATTGCCGCTTGATCAAACCCTCTGATCGCATTGGTGATTTTCTTTAATGCATCGGCTTTTTCATCAATGGTTTGATAGGCCGAAACGACAGCTTTCGCGTAGTGATCTTGCTCATCAAATTTACCCGTTTCTAACCAGAGCCTAACTTCGGCTAGCCGCTTGCGCAATCGATCT
Organism: Leeia speluncae; assembly: GCF_020564625.1. NCBI lineage: Bacteria > Pseudomonadati > Pseudomonadota > Betaproteobacteria > Neisseriales > Leeiaceae > Leeia > Leeia speluncae. The sequence continues at coordinate 77,953 of NZ_JAJBZT010000007.1, read as the reverse complement.
CTTAGTTCTGCCGTTGCGGCTTTGGTGTACGTTACAACTAATATCTGCTCCACAGATAAGTTGGCTTCAAGAATCAATCTTACAAAAAGGCCGGAAATGGTCCATGTTTTCCCTGTTCCTGCACTGGCCTCAATTAATTGCAATTTAGATAAAGGAAAATCAAATAATGCAGGTTTTGTCATTCTGCATCTCCAGATAATTTCATGGTTTCAGCATGCTCATACATTGGCGAGAGGAGTAACTTAGTTAACGTAACGAATTCATCGTTGATTGGGCTCTCGTTTCTAAACATTTGCTGATAATACGGATTCTCACTTTCCCCACGCTGAAACGCGTTGTAGCGATAACTTGGAGCATCCCATTCGCTACTTGCAGCTTTTAAGGCCTTTACCTCATCTTCATACTTATTAAACGAACACATACATGTATCCGAACTTTTAATAAAAAATGGAAGTGGCTTGCACCAAGCCTCATGAAAGCATGCTGCAATTTGATCTAGATAGATTAAGGGCTCTTTCACGGGTGTTAACTGAAAGACTTCAGCAGTTAGTTTTTCATCCAAGCCCACCCAGCGACTAGTAAGTGGAATGTCGTTTGGTGTTAAGGCGCAAAGGATGAGATGCTGAATCCATAAAGTAAATTTATGATAGCTTCTAAGCTTATCTGGCTCACCACCAACCAGCCCCTCACTCGTTAGGCGGATTCCATGCACCCCCCCTAGAACACCCGTTAAGACTCCGCTCGATAGGGAAAGCTTAAATGGCAAACGCTCCGGAAGGGATGCAGGCAGTTTGACCAGTTCAGATAACGCAGACAATACAGATTCTTTTTCATGCTGATAGGCAAACTTCCCTAATTTCCCTAAGGGGAGAACCGCATGTGCATTTGATAATGAATAATCAACGCCCTCGTTTTGTTCTTGTAGGGCGATCACAGAAGTTAGATCCTCTCTTACTTTCTGCTTGCCCATCCAATCCAATTGGAACGGCTCTACCGTCGCCAATTTTTCCTCTAAGTAAGGTAATTTGATTCCCAAACGTTGCGTCATTAAAAATCGAATTGGATTTCTGAAACAACTTAGCCAAGTCGTTAACTCATGTGGTGGCAAGTTTTCAATAGGTAGTTGTGTCATCCACTGTTTGGGGATGCTACTACCACTACCAGCGAGGCCACTAGCCTCCGCTAATGGTGCAGAAAAGCTTTGGATACGCGAATTACCTTGAAAGTACAGTGGATCAAATGCTTGAAGAGGATGGCGAATCAGTTGTGATTGTTTCCAATCAATAACAGGTTTTCCAATCGAATTGGGCACGCCTTTATCACGATCATCGTAGGCACAAGTCGCTTCGATAACATCCATCACTTCGGCTAATAAAGGAGAAGGAGGAAGCTCGCTGCCATCTCGAATACTCGTCCCCACATAGCTTAGGTACAGATACGATCTGGCAGATAAAAGTGCCTCAAGAAATAAATAACGATCATCAAAGCGTCTGTATCTATCCCCTTTACGGTAATGCCTCTGCATTAAATCAAATGAATGTGGCTGAAGATGACGAGGAAAATCACCATCATTTAAACCCAAAAGACAAATGGCTTTAAATGGCAAACTACGCATTGGCACCATTGCGCAAAATGTAATCCCGCCAGATAAAAAGCCTGTAGAACCATAGGCTTGTTTCCACCCTTGCTCTAACCAAGCAATCAACCAAGAGACTGGAATCTCTTTTTCGTAATGTGCCAATCTCGCATCTGCTGATAATTGCGTTACTCTTTCTCGGATAGGCTGTAGCGACGCATCATCTAGCTGTTCTGTGATAAAGAATGCTTCCAACAACTCATGCAATACTTCCACCCACTGCGTTGCGGATCGATCTTGCGCTTGCAGCTTTTCAGACCAATCGAACAGGCATTGCACAAATGCATATAAACCAGCAAGTTGATGGTTTTGTTTACCCACAGCTAGTTCTACTGGGGCAATTTGTTGCCAAAGTGGTAAATGTCGATGGCTTGTCTCGGGTAAAATTACCCCCAGCATTAATCGATCAATGCCATACCGCCAGGTATATAGCTCGTCTGGAGGCAGCCCTAGCTGTTCTTTATGCTTAGCGTCTCTGCCCCAACGAATACCTGCAGCCTCTACCCACTCTCTAATTTCGGGCAAATCACTGGCTTGTAAATTAAACTTTGTCGCAATCGCTTGGCACTCTAACAGCGCCAGAACCGTATTCACTTCAAAGCGGGATGTCAGTACTTTTAGCAAATCAGCAAATGCGTTGACTAAGGGTTGTTCAGATTGCAAAGCCCTATCCGCAATACCATACGGAATGTAAGGCACACCCTCACGCTTGCTAAATACAGCATCGATCAATGGTGCGTAGGTATTAATATCTGGCATTAATACCGCCACATCAGCAGGTTTTAACGTCGGATCTTTGTCAAACAACCTGAGAAGTTGATCATGTAAGACTTCCAATTCTCGCATCGGGCTATGACAGATATGCAGCTGGACAGAGTCGTCCTCCGATTGGAGATCAAATGTCTTATTTGGGGTAGTTAAGTGCAAAATATCATTCTGCAATTGACTCAACAGACTATTTGCTTCGTTTGGATAAAAAACATCTTTAAGCACAGCACTATGCTGCTCGATGAGCAAATCCATAAAGTCTCGACCTTGACGACCTAAAGAGGCAAGCAACGGATGATCAACATCGACGTACCATTCATCTGGCCCAGCCGGTTTAGAAACCTCAAGAAAAAGGGAAGCTTGCTGACTATTGGATTTAGAAATATGTCCCCATGGTTCGGCGCAAGGGTTCAGGACAAACAATGCAATATCAATGTATTCAGATAGTTTATGCAGTACCTCTACATAAACAGGAGGCATGCTACTAATCGCAAAGAAAATGGTACGTTCTGGCAGATGTTGCGGCTTTTCACCACGCTTTAAGGCACCCAGCAGATCCTCTAGCATTTTTACCCGATGAGAAGCCCCATCGGTTTCAGACAATTTTTGCCAAATCGGTTGTTGCCATTTTTCATCCACACCAAGATTCAGCTGCCTTCCGGCAGCCCAAGCATCAATCCAGTCTGGGCGATACATTAAATACTGATCAAACGTATCGGCAATTTTTGCGGCCAACTCAAATCTTCTAATTGGCTCTTGCCCTAGTACATAACTAGATAGTGAAGGATGCGCAGAGAGAAAATGTTCATCCTCAAGAATTGCCGCAATACGCCATGCCATTACTTCAGGCGTAAAGGCAGATCGCTTAGGTAAACTGGGATTAACACTACAAAACAATTGCCACATAAAAGTTGCTGGCAATTGGAAACGCATATTTGCACAGATCCCCCCTCTTTCAGCTAGTTGTAGCGTAATCCAGCGCCCCATCCCTTGGCTTTGCACGACAACCACTTCTTCCTCAAAAACTGAAGATAATGGGATAGAAGTGACAGCGCTTAGCAACTCAAATAACTTTTCTAGCTGATTAGATTGGTATAGATAAAACATGGTCTCAATCAAAATGAAAAACTACTGACATCATACTGCAATGACTCGCTCATCAGATGAGCCACATTTAAAATATGCAGCGGAAATTAACGCCATTTCGCATGAAATACCAAATATATTTGAACCAATCGACTAACATCCTCTCTAGTTTATGAATACCAATAAAAAACACAGTCTAAGAGAGGTTGCCATGCATGCAGACACCCCCCTTCTAACCACCCTCACGGGTGCCTTTATCGCCGCCTTTCTGCTTGGGGGGGTAGCACTCAGATTCAAACTCCCTCCTCTGCTCGGCTATTTATTAGCAGGCATTTTAATCGGCCCATTTACCCCGGGTTTTGTCGCCAATACGGGGATCGCCAATGAGCTAGCGGAAATCGGCATTATTCTTTTAATGTTTGGCGTTGGGCTGCATTTCTCAATTCAAGATCTCTTACAAGTAAAGAAAATTGCATTACCTGGGGCCATTCTTCAAATTGCTTTTGCAATCGGCCTCACGCAACTATTTACGCAATTTATCGGCCTATCGTTTACGGAAGGCTTAATCCTCGGCATGTCTCTATCTGTCGCTAGTACGGTTGTTTTATTAAAAGCGTTAGAAGACGTCGGACACATGGAAACAGAAGGGGGAAAGATTGCGATTGGCTGGTTAGTTACAGAAGACATCGCCACCATTCTTGCGCTAGTTTTATTGCCGCTGCTGGCGACGCAAACAGACTCCCATGCCAATACGCAACCATTGTGGTTAGTATTAGTGATGACACTGGTGAAGGTATCAATGTTTATCGCAGTGATGACGCTTGTAGGGAAAAGGATTATTCCGTGGATGCTTGAAAGAATTGTTCACACAGGCAGTAGAGAGATGTTTCGTTTAGGTGTTTTAAGCGTTGCACTAGGTGTTGCTTACGCAGCCAGCGCATTATTTGACGTCTCCTTTGCGCTAGGTGCTTTCTTAGCTGGCAGTGTACTAGCCGGTTCACCATTCAGCCAAAGAGCAGCCTCTGAAGCAATGCCATTAAGAGATGCCTTTTCTGTTTTATTTTTTGTCGCGGCAGGCATGATGTTTGACCCAAAAATCCTGCAAGAACACACACTTTCGGTGATTGCAGTGGTTTTCATCGTTGTGATTGGCAAAGGCGCTGCAGCATGGGCAATTATGGCGTTATACAAAAGATCTAACCAAGAGAAATGGCTGCTCGCAGCGAGCCTAGGTCAGATTGGCGAGTTTTCTTTTATTCTAGCGAACCTCGGCTTACTACTTGGTCTGATTAGCCAAAGCTCACATGGTTTGATTATGGCTGCTGCGATTATTTCCATCTTCATCAATCCATTTATATTTAGTTTTCTGAAAAATAAACTAACTATCAATCCACTATTAACGCATTCCACACCATAAAATAAAAAAGCCGCTGAATTTCTTCAGCGGCTTTTTCAGAAAAGTGTTCTAATTACTTAGAAGCAGCTTTTTCAGCTTTCTTTTCTTTTTTAGCAGCAGCTTTTTTAACTACTTTCTTTTCAGCTTTTTTTGCTTTAGAAGCAGCAGCTTCTTTTTTAACAGCAGAAGCTGGAGCTTCTTTTTTAGCGTCAGCGGCGTAAGCAACGCCAGTAGTCAAGAAAGCAGCAGCCAACAAAGCAGATACTAATTTAGTCATGATCATTTCTTTCTGTATTGTAAGATTTAATTTCACTTGCCTCAGAGTTTCAATCTCTGACAAGGTGAATAACGGTGAGTAGAAATGATCGGTTGACACAAATTTCATTATTTTTTTAATTTTTTTTACCCGGCACATTTTCTGCTAAAAATTCACTCGCAGTTAATACCTCCCGGGTTCTTCTCATTGGCGGCAAACTTCGCCAAATTCTTTTTCCGTAAGGCTTATCTACTAATCTTGGATCACAGATCATCAGTACCCCCTTATCTGTTTCCGTACGAATCAACCTCCCAGCACCTTGTTTCAAGGTAATCACAGCGTGGGGTAACTGCAAGCTAACAAATGGGCTAACCCCTTTCTTTTGTAGATGCTCGATTCTTGCCGCTAAAACAGGATCGTCCGGCGAGGCAAACGGCAATCGATCAATTAGCACAAACCGTAAGGCATCACCCGGCACATCCACGCCCTCCCAGAAACTTTGGCTTGCCACCAAGATTGCATTAGGGGTTTGTCTGAATCGATCCAATAACTCGGTACGAGACGCCTCTCCTTGCAATAACACAGGAAATTCCAAACCGGCACTGGCTAATCGAATAGTAAGTAGTTCGTAAGCTTCACGCATTGCGCGTAGGCTAGTAAATAGAAGGAAAGCGCCACCTTGCCCTGCTTTGATCAACGGAAATGCTGCATCGACTACCGAGCGGGTATAAGCAGGCGAATTCGGGTCGGGCATATTTTGTGGTGCGTATAAAAGCGCTTGATTAGGATAGTCAAAAGGACTATCCCAAGCCTTACACTCTGCTTCATACAACCCCATCTCATTGCAGTAATGAGAAAAATCGCCCCCCACAGAGATGGTTGCAGAAGCAAAAATCCAGCTACGTACCCCAGACTTCACCTGCCGGCTAAATTGCTGTGCAATAGAAAGTGGCGTACTGTGCAGCTGCATTCCCGTTGGGGTTAATTCTAACCACCGGATTAACTGAGACTCTTCAGAATTCGCCCAAGCATCCAATAAAACGTGTAACTCAGCGGCTCGTTCTGCACAACGCTTTATCTCTTCTGCACGTTCTTGCTGAGTTTCTAATATCTCACGCAATGATTTTAATGAATCAGCAACTAAACTGGTGAGCTCCAAAAAGGCCGTATTCTTTTCTACTTCCGCATACGCAAACCTTGCCACATCCTGCTTAAACGTTAGTCGCCAGTCTCTCACTTGTTTTTCAAAGCTTTGCGCCGCCTCTGGCAAAGCAGAGAAATCTCGGACATGCAGCATGGCTTCAAGCCGAGTATCTCTCGCTAAATCAATTAGTTGGCTGATAGCGATGGTGTCACCAAAAAATAAACTGGCAACATCGGGTAACTGGTGCGCTTCATCAAAAATTATCGTATTACAGGCAGGAAGAAGTTCTGCAACGCCTTCATCTTTTAGCGCCACATCGGCAAAGAAAAGATGGTGATTCACCACCACCACATCCGCTTGCATCGCTTCCCGACGTGCTCGAATCACAAAGCAATTTTCGTAATCATCACACTCTTGTCCAAGACAATTATCTCGGGTGGATGTCACCATAGACCAAACGTTGGCTGTTTCGGGCACTGAACCCAGTTCGCTTTTGTCTCCAGTAATAGATTTCTCTGCAAAACGGATAATTTTTGGAAGTTGAGCGGCATCTTCTTTTGAAGCAAAACGACCATCCTGAGCAACGCGCTGCAAATGGTGATGGCAAACGTAGTTACTACGCCCTTTTAATAAGGCAATTTTAACAGGCGCTTTTAACGCGTTTCTAACAGCAGGCAGATCTCGAAAATAAAGCTGGTCTTGCAGGTTTTTAGTACCAGTAGAAATCAGCACCTTACCACCAGAGCGCAGCGCAGGCACTAAGTAGGCCATCGTTTTACCCGTCCCGGTACCGGCTTCTGCAACGAGACATTTATTCTCTTTAATGGCACTTTCAATCGAAACAGCCATTTCTAATTGCTGAGGGCGTACACGAAAACCAGGCATTGCTGTCGCAAGCGGTCCATCTTCTGCAAATACTTTTTCCAGCGTCACACGAATCTTTCGCTAAAATACATTCAACTTAGTTTAGTTCCACCACAAGACTAACGCACTATCTTGTACACTTAGGCTAAAAATATATATAACAGCCCATGGAAAACAATTTCATATTATCTCGTCTAATCAAACAACTTTCTAGTCCGGAAGCGTTTGTTGGTTCGGTTTGGCAAATTAACTTAAGTCATGCGCTCGAACCAACTGACGGCACTATCCATTTTCTTAGCGAAAATGAGCAAGCCCGCGCAGCATCTATTTCGCACGTACAATCTAAGCAACATTTCGTTTTAATGAGAGCAGCGTTGAGATGCTTATTATCAACGCATTATTTACCCTCTAAAAATCCAAACGAAATCGATATTCAGCTAACCGCATCAGGAAAACCTTTTATAAAGGATTGCCCAACCATTCAATTTAATCTTTCACATACCGGAAACATCGGACTTATCGCGATTAGTACTAGCCATCCATCGGTTGGAATAGATATAGAAGTTATCTCAGACAAAAGAAATCTACTTGGGATCGCAAAGCATTTTTTCTCTGCTAAAGAATACAATTTTTATCATGAGAACCAGTCTCCATCATCTTTTTATCAGATATGGACGGCAAAAGAAGCATACGTAAAGTGTTTAGGTAGCGGACTTTCAAACCAGATGCAAAAGATCAGCAATATTCCCACTGATAAAGGCGTGTTTTTAACCACCGTAGAGGCTGAAAAAAAGCCAGCAATTTCCGTTAACCATATGGCGGTAGAAAATGGTTATGTCGCTTCAATTGCTTGGCTTGAAACTCTTAACTAGCCTTTTTGTCTTACGAAGTAAAATGTAATGCGTATGCACTGATCGCTGTTAATACTTATGTATTCGGTATATTACTGGTACCATTCTAAGTTAATGAATAGCTTTCAATACAGCACAAACACTACCATCATAAGGGAGTTTCATTATGGCAATGGACATCATCGATTATAAAATCGTTGGTAATGACATGCAGTATGTAGAAGTCGAACTTGATCCGGGTGAGGCTGCTGTCGGCGAGGCTGGCACGATGATGTATATGGAAGACGGTATTGTAATGGATACTGTCTTTGGTGATGGATCAGAACAACAGCGCGGTTTTCTGGGTAAATTGATGGGCGCAGGAAAGCGACTATTAACCGGCGAATCTTTATTTACCACCATCTTCGTCAACCAAGGCCAAGGCAAAAAACACGTATCATTTGCAGCTCCATATCCAGGCCATATCATCCCAATTCACCTCCCAGATGTAGGTGGCACATTAATTTGTCAAAAAGATTCTTTCTTGTGCGCCGCTAAAGGGGTATCTCTCGGCATCGCTTTTCAGCGAAAATTAGGTGCTGGTTTTTTTGGTGGTGAAGGTTTCATCATGCAAAAACTAGATGGTGATGGCTTAGCATTTGTACACGCAGGTGGTACCGTGTGCCAAAAAATCTTGGCGCCAGGAGAAGTGCTAAGATTAGATACAGGTTGTTTAGTCGCGATGGAGTCGACTGTCGACTTTGATATTGAGTATGTTGGTAAAATCAAGAGTGCATTATTTTCTGGCGAAGGCTTATTTTTCGCTACTTTAAGAGGGCCTGGTCGCGTTTGGTTACAATCGTTACCGCTTTCAAGAATGGCAGATCGTATTGTCTCAGCATCAAAATATGCACAAGGTGGTGGAAGCCGAAGAGAAGAAGGCTCACTATTAGGCGGAATTGGTGATTTATTAGATGGTGACAACCGCTAACATATAGCAAACCCTACTCGTATCGCTTGTAAAGTTTTCATTTGCAAGTGATACGAAGTATTGAATACTACAAAGACAAATTAAAATAGATCAGGAAGGAAGTTGTTACGATGCGTCGCACCGCTAGTCTTGCCGCACATAGTTTTGCAGGTCAATGTTTTGGCCCAGACAAAGCAAAGGGTGATGATGTTTTAGTAGAACTCGTTCCTGGGTCTTTAGTAATCTGTCTGGCAGATGGCGTTCGACAAGCTGTTCCGCTAACTTCGGTGAAGCTATCTCGTGGCGGCTTTAACCAGACCCAATGGCAGTTTCAATGGAAGCAAGATGGATCCAATTGGATGGTCATCTTAAGTGATACCAACATCCAGCAAAAGCTATTATCTAGCCCGCCAGTTGGGCTTGAAAAAGAGATTGAAGCGTTAAAATCCGGCCAACGAAAAAGTAAGCTTTTTTCAAGGCTTGGCTGGACAATTATTACATTAATCATTCTGATTCCGATTGCCCTACTTGGACTGTTTTGGTGGAAAGCCGATAAGATCGCTGAATGGGGTGTTGAAAAGATAAGTACAGCGCAAGAAGCATCTTTAGGAAATGCGATCTTCGAAGCCCAAAAAACGGGTTTAAAGCTAATCAATCCTGCGCCAGCACAAAGTGCATTAGAGGAAATAGGGCATAAACTAACGGATGGCAGTTCGTATCAATATCAGTTTTATATCAATAACGACCCATCCATCAATGCATTTGCTATTCCTGGTGGTGTCATTGTCGTTAACACAGGCTTAATCAAAGCGTCTGATAGTGCGGAAGAACTAGCCGGCGTGCTTGCCCATGAAGTACAGCACGTCGAATTAAGGCACAGCCTTAAAGGTATGGTAAAAGATTTAGGTCTACAAGCACTGATGCAATTCGCTTGGGGCGATTATAGCGGAGCCCTACCCGCTCAAATGGCAAAAGACCTTAGCCAATTAAGTTTTTCCAGAAGCCAAGAAGAAGAAGCAGACCTGCGTGGCTTTGATTTGCTGGTTAACAAACAAATCAATCCTAAAGGGATGGTCAGTATCTATGAAAAGCTAGAAAAAGATGGTGGAAAACCGGCCGTTACCTTACTCAGCACGCATCCGGACACAAAAACACGCGTCCTTCAACTAAAAGAACGTATGGTCAATACGCATTCAACCACTAAACCAATGGCACCACTCAATATTAAGTGGGCAGTAGTAAAAGCTAGCCTTCCTCAGTAATTTTTGCTTAGCCATTAGAATCGTGAATCCTATCCAAAAAATCATCATCTTTATCGATAGCCAACAAATGATTGGCATCGATAAAGATGGCAACATTATTTGCCAATTTGACGTTTCCACGGCAGCCAAAGGCGTTGGAGAACAAAAAGGTAGCTTCCAAACGCCAAGAGGACTTCATCGAATTAGAGCCAAAATAGGCGCAGAGCAACCTATAAATACGGTATTTGTTGCAAGACGCCCAACGGGTGAGATTTTTGATGAGGCGCTAGATACTCAGTTTCCTAATCGGGATTGGATATTAACTCGCATACTTTGGTTGTGCGGAGAGGAGCCAGGGGTTAACCGACATGGAAATGTTGATACACAACGTCGGTACATCTACATCCATGGCACGCCCGATCGAGTAGATATGAAAATACCTGGCTCTCACGGCTGTGTTCGCATGAAAAACGAAGATCTAATTAAACTTTTTGAAATGGTTAAAGTCGGAACCAAAGTCGAAATGATTGAAAAGCAACAGAAGTAGATCGACATTTTGATTTAACCAACCCCATTTTTTGCCGAAAATAATACGAATGAACATTCTTAGAAGAACGCTGTTACTTTCCCTGCCTATCGGATTAATTGCCTGCAGTTCTCAGACCCCACCAGCAAAACCTGTTGCCACAGTAAAACCCGTCGTCAAACCGGTTGATAAACAAAAACCACCTGTAAAAATCGCCCTTGTTTTGGGCGGTGGAGCGGCCAGAGGGTTTGCGCATGTCGGCGTAATTAAGATGCTAGAGGCTAATGGGATTAAGCCCGATCTAGTTGTGGGAACGAGTGCAGGCAGTGTAGTTGGAGCGCTGTATGCCTCCGGCTATACCGGTTTTGAGTTACAAAAACTCGCGTTCGAACTAGATGAGGCAACCATCAGTGATTGGAGCCTCCCTAATCGTGGCATTTTAAAAGGCCAAGCCCTTCAAGACTTTGTGAATAAGGCAGTGAAAAACCAACCATTGGAAAAGCTTAAACTCCCTTTTGGAGCAGTCGCCACCAATCTGACACAGAGCCGTGCTGTATTATTTCAACGTGGCAATACGGGTTTAGCAGTACGTGCCTCTAGTAGCGTCCCGGGAGTTTTCCAACCTGTCACAATCGAAGGAAGTGACTATGTAGATGGTGGTGTGATTAGCCAAGTACCTATTCGATTTGCAAAGAAAATGGGCGCTACCTTCACCATCGCGATTGATGTCTCAGGAAAACCAGGTACGTCAGAAGCAACATCGACTAAAGAAGTACTTTTGAAATCTCTCTCAATTATGAGCAAAACTCTGAGAGAAGAAGAATTAAAAGAAGCGGATATCTTAATTACACCCAAAGTAGGTGATATTGCACCAGATGACTTTGAAAGTAAAAATCGCGCAATTTTAGAAGGCGAAGAAGCCGCTGTGAAATTGATGCCCGTAATTAAGAAGAAAATTGCTGCATTGCGTTAAGTTTTTCAGTTTTCCATTGGGTTTGCACGCAAAGTCCGGTATATTAGCAGGTTGATTTTCAACGGATAAATGCAGGCGATTCATGACCGAATACATCCGCATTCGTGGTGCAAGAACCCATAATCTGAAAAACATTAACTTAGATATTCCACGGCACCAATTGGTCGTGGTCACTGGGTTATCTGGTTCAGGCAAATCCTCACTTGCATTTGATACGCTATATGCAGAAGGACAGAGGCGCTACGTAGAGTCTTTGTCCGCCTACGCGAGACAATTCTTGCAGTTAATGGAAAAACCCGATGTTGATTTGATCGAGGGTCTATCCCCTGCCATCTCCATTGAACAAAAAGCAACTAGCCACAACCCTCGTTCTACCGTTGGTACCGTCACCGAAATTCATGATTACTTGCGCTTACTGTTTGCAAGAGTCGGCGATCCGTTTTGTCCAGATCATCAGCAGCCGCTAACCTCTCAGACCGTTTCCCAAATGGTCGACCATGTTTTAGCCCTACCAGAAGATACTAAGCTAATGATCTTAGCGCCGGTGGTCATCGGTAGGAAAGGCGAACAAGTCGATTTATTTGATGAGCTTCGCGCACAAGGCTTTGTCCGTGTTCGTGTCGACCAAGAAGTTTACGATCTAGACAGCATTCCTAAACTAGACAAAAATAAAAAACACACCATCGAAGTCGTTGTAGACCGCTTGAAAGTCAGTACAGAACAAAAGCAACGTTTAGCTGAGTCTTTTGAAACGGCATTAAGGCATGCAGATGGCCGCGCTATTGCAGTTGAAATGGACTCTGATAAAGAGCACTGGTTTTCAGCAAAGTTTGCTTGCCCTGTTTGCTCGTATAGCCTACCAGAATTAGAGCCGCGCTTATTCTCATTTAACAATCCAGCTGGTGCCTGTCAAAAGTGCGATGGTTTAGGCCAAATCACCTTCTTCGATCCTAAACGAGTAGTCGCATTCCCTCACCTGAGCTTAGCGGCTGGTGCAATTAAGGGATGGGATAAACGTAATCAGTTTTATTTTCAGATGTTAGAAAGTTTAGCTGGCCATTACCAATTTGATGTGGATTCGCCATTTGAAGAGTTAGAAGAAGCCACTCAAAACATTATTCTGTATGGCTCAGGAAAAACCAGCATTGCCTTTCGCTATATGAGCGAAAGAGGCACGATGTTTATGCGAGAACATCCATTTGAGGGGATCATCCCTAACCTGGAACGACGCTATCGTGAAACCGACTCAATGGCGGTTCGAGAAGAGTTAGCCAAACACCAGAACAATCAACCCTGCCCTTCTTGTGAAGGAACAAGGTTAAGACTAGAAGCAAGGAATGTTCGAGTTGCTGGAAAAACATTACATCAAATCAGCAACTTACCTTTAAGAGACGCTTATGCTTTATTTGATGACTTAGGTTTTGAAGGCCAAAAGCAAGCCATTGCTGAAAAAATCGTCAAAGAAATCGCAGAGCGTCTTGGTTTCTTAAATAACGTTGGCTTAGATTACTTAAGTCTGAATCGCTCAGCAGACACATTGTCTGGTGGTGAAGCACAACGTATTCGCCTTGCATCACAGATTGGCTCTGGTTTAACGGGGGTCATGTACGTACTAGATGAACCCTCAATTGGTCTTCATCAACGAGATAACGACCGCCTACTCGCCACATTAAAACGCCTGCGTGATCTGGGAAACTCGGTCATTGTGGTTGAACATGATGAAGATGCCATTCGCGCAGCAGATTACGTGATTGATATCGGGCCTGGAGCAGGCATTCATGGTGGCAATGTACTTGTCGCAGGGACACCAGAAGAAGTTAGTGCGGATGACAACTCTGTTACCGGCAAATACCTTTCTGGCCAAAAACAAATTTCTGTGCCAACAGAAAGAACACCTCCTAACCCAGAAAAACTGCTTTCCCTAAAAGGGGCAACAGGAAACAACCTTAAAAATGTCAGCGTGGATATCCCCGTAGGCTTGCTCACCTGTATTACCGGTGTTTCTGGCTCTGGAAAATCGACGTTAATTAACGATACGCTTTACCATGCTGTCGCAAGACATTTATATGGCAGCAATGAAGAACCTGCGCCACATGATGATATTGAAGGCTTAGGTTACTTTGATAAAGTGATTAATGTCGATCAAAGCCCTATTGGCAGAACCCCGCGCTCAAACCCGGCTACTTACACCGGTCTATTCACACCAATTCGGGAATTATTTGCTGGGGTGCCAGAATCGCGCTCACGCGGTTATGGGCCGGGACGATTCTCCTTCAACGTCAAAGGCGGCCGATGTGAAGCTTGCCAAGGCGATGGGGTTTTAAAAGTAGAAATGCACTTCTTGCCAGATGTCTATGTAGAGTGTGACGTTTGCCATGGTCAACGTTACAACCGTGAAACACTCGACATTAAGTACAAAACCAAGAATATCTACGAAGTGCTTGATATGACGGTTGAAGTAGCAGCCGAGTTTTTTAGTGCAGTGCCATCCGTTGCTAGAAAATTGCAAACCCTTCTTGACGTCGGCTTAGGTTACATTAAGCTTGGCCAAAGTGCGACAACCCTCTCAGGCGGTGAAGCACAACGCGTTAAACTTGCGCTAGAACTATCTAAACGAGACACGGGTAGAACGCTATATATTCTGGATGAGCCAACAACCGGCCTTCATTTCCAAGACATTGAATTACTACTTCAAGTGGTGCATCGTCTTCGTGCCCACGGCAATACCATTGTGATTATTGAACATAATCTGGATGTGATCAAAACAGCAGATTGGCTCATTGATATGGGCCCAGAAGGTGGTGCGGGTGGTGGTCAAGTGATTGCAGAAGGAACACCAGAAACCGTCGCTGCCAATCCGGCAAGTCATACAGGTAAATATCTGAAATCACTTTTAAAAATGTAACTTTTTTGATTACATCAACGCTCTGTTAACGATCGACATTAGCCAAAGAACATTGAACATGGCAAAAACAAAAAATTCGCAAAGTTTTGAAGAAGCGATGGCTGAACTAGAAAGCATTGTTTCACAAATGGAAGGCGGACAACTTTCACTTGAAGCATCACTAGCCACTTATGCTAGAGGGAGTGAATTACTAAAGTACTGCCAACAATTGCTTTCAGAAGCACAGCAAAAAGTACAAGTACTAACAGATAACCAACTCAAACCATTAAATGGTGTTGCTGAAGATGAATAGTCTTTCCTTTACAGACTGGGCAAAACAAACTCAACATCAAATGGAAATGGTTTTAGAAAAAACCTTACCTTTGGTTAATGAAGAACCATACAAGCTTAATCAAGCGATGAGCTATGCCACTTTAGATGGTGGCAAACGCGTACGCCCACTGCTTGCCCATGCCACAGCGGCCTTATTTGATAGCAATGCTGAAGCAGTAGAATGCGTTGCTGCTGCGGTTGAGATGATCCATGCCTATTCATTAGTACATGATGATCTGCCCGCAATGGATAATGACGTATTACGTCGTGGCAAACCAACATGCCATATTCAATTTGACGAAGCAACGGCACTACTCGCTGGCGATGCCTTGCAAACACAAGCATTTATTGTTTTAGCAAATGCTCCCTTAGCACCATCACAAGCGATTGAAGCACTAAAATTATTGGCATTTGCTTCTGGCGCGAAAGGCATGGCAGGTGGACAAGCGATTGATCTTGCTAGTGTTGGCATCGCATTATCGCTTGAGTCACTACAGCAAATGCACCAAATGAAAACTGGTGCGCTTATTCGTGCCGCGGTATTGCTAGGTGCGTATTGCCAAAAGGATGGCATTTTGCCTGACAGCAATACGTTATCTGCACTAAGCAGTTATGCAGAAAAAATTGGACTCGCCTTCCAAGTCGTTGACGACATCTTAGATGTTGAAGCCGATAGTGCAACGCTTGGAAAAACTGCAGGGAAAGATGCTGCAGCAGACAAACCCACTTACGTTAGCTTACTAGGCTTAGCAGAAGCTAAAGAAAAAGCTGCACGCTTGCATTTAGATGCGCTAGCGGCAATCGAACCATTTGGTGAAAAAGCAAAACGGTTGAAAGAATTGGCAGACTATATTGTTCTGCGCTCCTATTGAGTAATGCCATGTATGAATTACTAGATCAAATTCACAGTCCTGAAGACTTAAGAAATCTTTCTAAAAAGCAATTGCCACAATTAGCGCAAGAGCTAAGAGATTTTATTGTTGAATCGGTTAGCCAAACGGGCGGGCATTTTGCAAGTAATTTAGGCTGTGTTGAATTAACCGTTGCGCTGCATTATGTATTTAACACCCCATATGACCGCCTTGTATGGGATGTTGGGCACCAAACTTACCCACACAAAATTCTGACTGGTCGCAAAGATCAAATGCATACCATGCGCCAACGCCATGGACTTGCCGGCTTTCCAAAACGTGAAGAAAGCGAATTTGACACCTTTGGCGTTGGCCACTCTAGTACGTCAATTTCCGCAGCCCAAGGGATGGCCGAAGGTGCGAAACTTGCAGGTGAAGATAGAAAAGCAATCGCCATTATTGGTGATGGTGCGATGACAGCAGGTATGGCATTTGAAGCACTGAACAATGCAGGCTGTAAAGATACAGACCTATTGGTTATCTTAAATGATAACGATATGTCGATTTCTCCGAATGTTGGCGCTTTAAATACCTACCTAGCAAAACTAATGAGCGGTAAATTCTATGCTGCCTTTAAGAATACGACCGGTAAAGTACTAGACGTTGCCCCTCCACTGAAAGAATTTGCAAGAAAAAGCGAAGAACACGTAAAGGGATTTTTTACGCCATCTACATTGTTTGAAGCGTTTGGATTTAATTATATTGGTCCTATTGATGGCCATGATCTAGATGCGCTCATCCCTACCCTGCAGAATATTCGCTCGCTAAAAGGCCCACAGTTCCTACACATAGTTACGAAAAAAGGACAGGGCTATAAACTAGCAGAAAAAGATCCGGTTGCTTACCATGGTGTAAGTAAATTTGACCCTGCAAATGGTTTATCGAGCGGAAAATCGGGTGGAAAACAAACCTACACGCAGGTCTTTAGTGACTGGTTATGCGATATGGCCGCTCAGGATGAAAAACTTGTCGGTATCACCCCTGCGATGCGGGAAGGTTCTGGCTTGGTTGCGTTCGAACAAGCTTATCCAGATCGTTATTTCGATGTTGGTATTGCCGAACAACATGCGCTAACTTTTGCCGCGGGCCTAGCTTGCGAAGGAAGAAAACCAGTTGTTGCAATCTACTCTACCTTCTTACAACGTGCATATGATCAATTGATCCATGATATTGCACTACAAGATTTAGACGTTACCTTAGCGATTGATAGAGCTGGCTTAGTTGGTGCAGATGGGCCTACACACGCAGGTGCATTTGACCTTTCTTTTATGCGCTGTATTCCCGGCATTAGCATTCTTGCTCCAAGCAATGAGGCAGAATGTCGGCAAATGTTAACCACCGCCTATTTGCACAAGGGAACAACCGCTGTTCGTTATCCAAGAGGAACTGGTCCTGGTGTTGAAGCAGCAAAAACACTAGAACCAATGGAATGGGGTAAAGCAGAGCAGTTAAGAACTGGTGAAAAAGTAGCAATTCTAGCTTTTGGCAGTATGGTTACCCCTGCAAAAGAGGCCGCAGAAACGTTAAATGCGACATTAGTTAACATGCGCTTTATTAAACCATTAGATATCGACATGGTTAATCAAATTGCGCTGACTCACACGCATATTGTCACTATTGAAGAAAACGTCGTTGCCGGCGGAGCTGGTTCTGCAGTCTTAGAAGCGCTTGTCG
Organism: Leeia speluncae; assembly: GCF_020564625.1. Taxonomy (NCBI): domain Bacteria; kingdom Pseudomonadati; phylum Pseudomonadota; class Betaproteobacteria; order Neisseriales; family Leeiaceae; genus Leeia; species Leeia speluncae. The sequence continues at coordinate 60,461 of NZ_JAJBZT010000007.1, read as the reverse complement.
CAAATGGACACTGTAAAGACGTATTAATGCTTGGTTTGCCAGATCAATATGTAGAACATGGAGACCATGCCAAACTCCTCGCCGAATGTGGCTTAGATGCCCAAGGTATTTTAACCAGCATTCAAAAACGATTGGCGACACAAAAAGATTGATAGTTTTTTTCTACTAAGTTGTTCGAAATTTTCGATTGTTTCAACAACACATTCATGTAGAATACGTAATAACCAATTAATTTACTCGGGTATTCTTCGCGAGCTTACCCAGAATGACCAGCACAAGGATTGTCATGAGCGACAGCAAGAAGCCAATTGAAGACGTTCAAAATAGCATTGATACACGCAATATTGCGATTAATAAAGTCGGTATTAAGTCTATTCGCCATCCAGTAAAACTAGCTGACCGTACCGGTGGTATTCAGCACAGTATTGCAACCTTCAACATGTATGTGCATCTACCGCAGCATTTTAAAGGTACACACATGTCACGCTTTGTTGAGATTTTAAATAGCAGAGAACGTGAAATTACTGTTGAAAACTTTGAGCCAATGCTACGCGAAATGGTTGTTAGACTAGAAGCAGAGTCTGGCTATGTGGAAATGTCTTTTCCGTACTTTGTAAACAAAAAAGCACCTGTATCTGGTGTGGAAAGCTTGCTCGACTACGATGTTACATTCCGTGGTGAAGTAAAAAATGGCGAATATCGTTTCACCATCAAAGTACTTGTTCCAGTAACTAGCCTTTGCCCATGCTCGAAAAAGATTTCTGACTATGGCGCACACAATCAACGCTCACATGTAACGGTGAGTGCAACAACCAATACGACTGTTTGGATTGAAGATATTATTGATATCGTAGAAAACCAAGCGTCTTGTCAGCTATATGGTTTATTAAAACGCCCAGATGAAAAATTCGTTACCGAGCGTGCTTACGATAATCCAAAATTTGTTGAAGACATGGTAAGAGACGTTGCAGCCCAATTAAACGCTGAAACTCGCATCGATGCTTATGTCGTTGAATCTGAAAACTTCGAATCGATTCACAATCACTCAGCTTATGCATTGATTGAGCATGACAAACTCGCTTAATCATTATTGCTTTAGATAAAAAATAAGCCCGCTATTGCGGGCTTATTTTTTATCTAGCACTAACGTGTAGATTATTGTTTGACGGTTGGTGACTTACTAATTCGTCTAGCACCATCAAATCGGGCACGCCAATAAGACTGACCCATATCCACCACCTGAACTGCAGAACCGGTCCGAGGCGAGTGAATAAATTTGCCATTACCCATGTAAATACCAACATGTGAAAACGCACGCTTCATTGTATTGAAGAATACTAGATCACCTGGTTGCAATTCATCACGGTTCACATTTTTGCCAATGTTACTAATTTCAGCAGCACTTCTTGGCAACGCAATACCAACTGACTGACTAAATACATAGCGAACAAATCCGCTGCAATCAAAGCCAGTTTCAGGCGTATTGCCACCAAATTTATATTGAATACCGATTAGCGATAGCGCACTCATTAACAAATCATCAGAGTTAACTCTATCACCGGTAACTTTTGCTGGTTTTCCGTCAGCTACATCAGCCCGACCATTATCGTTTGAAGATAGGTTAGAAGCTGGTGACAAGACATTATTGAAAATCAACTGAGTCAGAGGATCTTCATCTGCCGTCGCTGCGCCGAAATTTAATAGTAAACAAGCACTTAGCATTAGGTAGATTTTTTTCATTCATGCACTTTAATTGAGTAAAAGAATGTTGTAAAGCATAAAGGTTTAGATAGATCAAAGTTTTTACATTTATGCAATCGTATTGAACGAATGCTAGTCAAATTATTCTAAATAAATACGAATCTCATTTGTACATCAAAAGGGATAAAAGTTTCCTAGTTGTGCCATACTAGAAACAGTCCAACACAATGCTAATTACACGGATATTGCATGCTAAGAGAAACATTGAGCGCGATGCGCGATCTTCCCAGATTACGAGAAGTCAGCACTATTTTAATTCGTTATGGAATGGGCGATTTTCTACGTAAGCTAGGCGTTACCTCTGCATTAGAGCGCGCAGGACAGTTTTTACACATCCCCACGAAATCAGATACACCACACTTAGAAGCTCCGGTTAGATTACGCAAAGCACTAGAAGAATTAGGACCAACCTTCGTTAAACTTGGGCAAGTGTTAGCAACGAGAGCAGACTTATTTTCAGAAGACTGGATCCTTGAGTTTGAAAAACTCCAAAGCCATGTCCCTTCAGTACCATATGAGCATTTACAAGAAGAATTAACCAAAGCTTTAGGCGCAAGCCCTGAGCATGTTTTTTCTTTTTTTGATCCAACACCAATTGGCTCAGGTTCAATAGCACAGGTTCATTTAGCAAAGTTACAAAATGGCACAGATGTCGTCGTCAAAATCAGACGTCCAAACATTAGACCCAAGATAGACGCAGATTTGCGCATTTTGGGGTATATGGCGCAATTAATAGAATTAGAATTTCCTGAAGTTCGCCGCTACCGTCCACAGCAAATTGTGGAGCAATTTGCTAAGTCCTTAAAAAGAGAGCTAGATCTTGCTGCGGAAGCAAGAAACATGGAACGCTTTGCGAAAAATTTCGCAATAGATGAAACGGTCAAAGTACCACGAGTTCATTGGGAGTTAACCAGTGAAAGCGTGAATGTCCAAGACTTAATTATTGGTATTCCTGGTAATCACTTACAAGAAATTGAAGTCAACGGCTTAGATCGAAAAATTCTCGCCTCTCGGGGTGCAGATGCCGTATTAAAAATGATTTTAATAGATGGTTACTTTCATGCGGACCCACATCCGGGCAATGTCTTTTACTTACCAGACAATCAAATAGCTTTTATTGATTTTGGGATGGTGGGTTGGCTATCAAAACAAAGACGGGATCAAATTGTCGATCTACTAGCAGCTTTGGCTAGTAGAGACGCATATTCGATTGCAGATGTACTGCAAGAATGGGTAGATGGTGGCGGCGTTGATGATGAGTTGCTTGCTGGTGATATCAGTGAATTTATATTTAATTATGAACATGTTGCCTTAAAAGACATTCGAATCTCCACATTACTAGGCGATATTGTCACGATCATGCGTGATCACGGCATCGCCCTCCCCGCTGACATGACCCTATTATTCAAGGCATTAATCACCTTAGAAGGTCTTGGAAGGCAGTTAGACCCTAACTTCAGGATGGTTGAGCATCTCACCCCTTTTGTTAAGCAAGTGATTATAGCTAGATACAAGCCAGAAGCACTTTGGCAAAAAGGAAAACACGGTTTAAAAGAGGTTGCCGGCTTATTATCTGGACTACCTAAAGACATTGCTAAATTAGTCAAAGAAATACGGCGCGGTAATGTCAAAATTGATCTTGATTTGAAACGTCTTGATCACTTTGGGCATCAGTTAGATAAAAGTGCAAACCGTTTAACCTTAGGTATCGTTACTGCCGCATTAATTATTGGGTCCTCAATTGCGATGACTGTCCCTGGTGGGCCAAAAACGCTAGGATTCTTTGCATTTATCATCGCAATGCTAAATAGTATGTGGATTGTTTTTTCAATCTGGCGATCAGGCAAACATTAACGATTGTATAAGTTTTGCGCAATTCACATCTAAACTGCGAGAATATTAAGCAGATGATTAGTTTTTTTGCATTTTTTAGCCTTTAGGGCTTGATCTTCTTTTTCAACATCTATATTATCTCGTTTCTCTTGTTCCCTGATAGCTCAGTCGGTAGAGCGACGGACTGTTAATCCGCAGGTCCCTGGTTCGAGCCCAGGTCGGGGAGCCAAGAAAAAATTAGATTTGTGTAGATCCCTGATAGCTCAGTCGGTAGAGCGACGGACTGTTAATCCGCAGGTCCCTGGTTCGAGCCCAGGTCGGGGAGCCAAACAAATCGCCATTCATGACAGTGTGCCTGTCCAATTCCCTGATAGCTCAGTCGGTAGAGCGACGGACTGTTAATCCGCAGGTCCCTGGTTCGAGCCCAGGTCGGGGAGCCAAGTTAAAATAAAAAAGCCAGCTTTATGCTGGCTTTTTTATTTTAACTGTACTGATCTTTTCTTTAGAAACAACACTACAGAAATGTAGTTCTGTTTTCGTTTGTACAACTCCATTTTGTACTTTCCCTTTCGCTCAATTTCTTGGAAACTATGGATTGCAATTGCCTTGCAGGGCAAGCAAACACCACATTAGCTCGTACCTACACTGAATTAGCCATAAAAAAAGGTTACAACATGAATGTGAGCAACCTCCCAACAGAAATCACCCCATTAAGGGACTGGATTCGCCAAGAAAAACAAAAAATTAGCGAGACCTATGATTTCACCAGTAGACCAAACACAAGACTAGCAGCACAAAGCAAATTAGTAGACCAACTGCTACAGACGCTATGGGCAAGGCAATCCATGCCTGAGGCATCTTTGCTAATAGCTGTGGGTGGCTATGGACGCGGCCAACTTTATCCGTTTTCAGACATTGACCTGCTAATTTTGGTTGCAGAGGATGCATCAGAAGAAGACAACCAAAAAGTTGAAGCTTTTATTCATTTACTTTGGGATATTGGGCTAGAGGTTGGACACAGCGTCCGAACTTTAAAAGAATGCATTCAAGAAAGCGAAACCGATATTACGGTTCAAACTAGCATGTCTGAAGCGCGCTTACTTGTTGGAGATGAGCAAACATTTCACACCTTCCTTGATCAACAAAAAGCAGTATTTGATCCTAAGCTATTTTTTGAAGCGAAGCTACTTGAGCAACAACAACGACATGCCAAATATTTTGGCGTATCGAATAACCTCGAACCCAATATCAAAGAAAGCCCCGGCGGGTTAAGGGATTTACATGTATTGACATGGGTTGCCCACGCCTGCGGGTTTGGAAATGACTGGGATGACCTAAGTAAAAGAGGGTTTATTTCTTCTCTAGAAGTCCGTTTATTGAAACGAGCCGAGAGAGTATTACAGGCCATTCGGATTGCGCTGCACGAAACGGCGAATAGACGTGAAGACCGGTTAATTTATGATCTTCAAGGCACACTCGCAAAACGCTTTTCATTAGAAGATCACCCTAGAAAAAGAGCCTCTGAGCAGTTAATGCAAGCCTACTACCGTGCCGCTCGTACGATACGTCAGCTAAACCAAATGCTAGTACAACGCTTAAAAAGCGAAATATTCACACCTAATAGCGTAGAAAGCATTGCGATCAATGAACGTTTTGCAATGTCTGAAGGGCATCTCACTCTAAGAGACCCCGCCCTATTCGACCATACGCCAAATGCTATTTTAGAAGCCTTTTATTTATTCCAAACCAATCCTCAATTAGAAGGTTGGTCTAGTGAGTTACTTCGCGCGCTCTGGCATGCCCGCAGCAAAATTAACAATAGTTTCCGAAACAACGAATACAACAAGCAGTTATTCATTAAAATTCTGTCAGCACCGAGGGGACAAACAACCGTATTTAGACAGATGAACCAACTAGGTTTGCTAGGTAAATACATCCCTGCATTTGGAAGAATAGTCGGACAAATGCAGCATGATTTATTTCATGTATATACGGTAGATGAACATATTTTGATGGTGGTACGAAACCTACGCCGTTTTGCGATTGCAGACTTCAATCATGAATACCCTTTTTGCAGTCGCCTAATGCTGGACTTCGAACAACCAGAACTATTGTATCTAGCGGGCTTATTTCATGACATCGCCAAAGGGCGTGGTGGAGACCACTCCCAGCTAGGCAAGGTGGATGCATATCGATTTGCAAAGCAACATGGATTTGATGAAGAAGGCTGTGAGCTAGTTTCTTGGTTAGTGGAAAACCATTTAACAATGTCTCAAATCGCTCAGAAACAAGATACAACCGATCCTGAAGTGATTGATAGCTTTGCCAAGTTAGTGGGGACAGAACGCTGTTTAACCGCACTCTATCTACTGACCGTGGCAGATATTAGGGGAACTAGTCCAAAAGTTTGGAATGGCTGGAAAGGCAAGTTACTGGAAGACCTTTACCAGTCTACTCGACGCCGATTAGGCAGCACAGAAACTGCAACTAACTATGTAGAAGAACGCCAAGAAGAGGCCTTAAAGCTTATTCGCCTCTATGCAATTGATGATGAAAAACCAAAGCAACTGTGGTCGCAACTCAATACAGTTTATTTCTTGCGACATGATGAGCAAGAAATTGCTTGGCATGCACGTATGCTATTTTTTAGAACAGAAACACCAACACCAGTTGTCAAAGTTCGATTGGATAATAGTGGCGAAGGCCTGCAGGTATTAATTTACATGCCGGATCAGCAAGACTTGTTTGCGCGTATTTGTGCTCAGTTTGAAAAGAGTCGCTTTAATATTGTTAATGCCAAAATTTTCACCACCAAACATGGTTATGCATTAGATACATTTAGAGTATTGCCCCCAGCAGACACGGCAGAACATTACAGAGATTTGATTAGTCTTTTGGAGTACGACCTCACCAAGACGCTAACAGAAGAAACACCTGTTAAGCCACCTTCGGCAGGAAGATTGAGTCGTGCCTTGAGGCACTTCCCTATTTCTCCACAAGTGCATATTCGGCCAGATGACAGAGGCAATTACTATGTAATGAGTATTATTGCCGGCGATAGACCAGGACTGCTTTCTCGGGTTGCGGCCCTATTAGTGAGCTACAAAATTAGTGTGTTTTCTGCGAGAATTGCTACCCTTGGCGAACGAGTTGAAGATACGTTCCTTATCGCAGGCCCAGCCCTTAGCGACCCGAAAACAATGATTACCCTTGAAGGTGATCTACTGGAGATTTTACGCGGATGAAACGTTGGTTTTCACGTTTAATTTTAATCATTTTTTTTGCTATAGCGGCGTTAGCTGGCTATTTATTTTTATTTGTTCAATCCCCCTTAGAGATAGCCTCCTACCCTAAGCAAATTACCATTACACAAGGAAGTAGCATCCGAACAATTAACGAGCAACTCTACCAAGAAGGCATCATTCCGGATAAATGGCGCTTTCTTGTGTTAGCGAAATTCTCTGGTGATGCGGGCAAATTAAAAGCAGGGGTTTATCAAATTGATGAACCACTGACCCCGCTTCAACTCTTAGATAAGCTAGCAAAAGGGGAAACTAGTATTACCGCGGTTCGCATTATTGAAGGCTGGACACTAAAGCAAGCCATCACGACCGTTCTAAAAAACCAAGACATTAAGCAAAATATCGATAGTGAAGATTCACTTCGTGAAGCGCTAGCTTTACCTGCAGATCAAAAACTAGAAGGGATGATTTTTCCTGATACCTATCAAATATCGAAAGGTAGTAGTAGCGAAGCGCTATTTAAGCAAGCATACAAAAAAATGGATACGGTACTTCAAAAAGAATGGAATGAGCGCGACCCAAGCGTTCAGGTAAAAACTTCTTACGAAGCACTGATTCTTGCGTCTATCATTGAAAAAGAAACCGGTGCAACAAAAGATAGAGCACACATATCTGCGGTGTTTAATAATCGAATGAAAATTGGCATGCGTCTTCAAACAGACCCGACGGTAATTTATGGCTTAGGTGACAGTTTCAATGGTAATTTAACAAGAAAGCATCTTCAAACAGATACGCCTTACAATTCGTACACAAGAGCTGGATTACCTCCTACGCCAATTTCTTTACCAGGAGAAGCATCTATTCATGCAGCACTGCACCCCGCACAAAGTAAAGCACTGTATTTTGTAGCGAAGGGAGATGGTTCCTCTATCTTTAGCGACACATTAGCTGCACACAATAAGGCGGTGGCGAAGTACCAAAAGTAGCAAGCCATATCACGGATGTTAAAAATAAAAAAACCGCTTTTAAAGAAGCGGTTTTTTTATAGTACGAAGCACGCGTTATTGAATAAGCGATTCTTTATTGATGAACCACTTTCCATCTTTTTGCATTAACTCAAGCTTCTTCTGTGTAACATCTTTAAATGATTTTGACTCGTACTTTTGCATAAACTGAGCATTTGCATGAGTTGAATCAACCATATCAATCTTAATGTCTTCAAGCTTGACAGCAATATCACCGGATTTAGTTAGACGCTGTTTGCGTTGTTTTTCCCATTGTGCACGGCTCAACCCTGCTTCAGGGGTAAATGTATCTGCATAACTAGCCAAATAGCCATTAACGTCTTCTGCACTCCAAGCGGCAGTCCATGCATTTAGGAATTTATTAACCTGTTCTTGCTGATTAACACTTACTGGCTTTTCAGCATTTTCAGGAAGAGCAATGTTGGATACATATTTAGGAATGACGACGCTATCCTTGTTCAGTTGAACAGCTGGAATCATCCGTAGATCACCACAAGTATAGCGGTCTGCATCATTACTATCGGAATTATCCACGCCTTCTGGGGCATCACGAGTAATAGGTGTTAATGCCAATGCGGGCATTAGCTTGCTACCAGAGGCAAGTACCCTTGCCTCAGCTAGCTTATAATCATACTGCGCATTTACCAATGAACGTTTAGCATCAAACAACTCATTTTCTGTGTCCAGCAAATCTAGCAAAGTTCGTTGTCCGATATCAAATTGCTTACGATATGCATCACGTGCTTTTTCGGTAGAAAGTTGGTGCTGTTCTAGATAACCGATTTGTTCTTTTAATTTCTGTACATCATTCCAAGCAATCGAGGCGACCTGACGAATATCCCGACAAGCTTTGTCACGAAGGTCTAGCGCAAGATTCAACTGTTCGGAATACTGACGTCCGCGCGCAGCATCAGAACCGCCATTAAACAAATTGTAATTAAGTACCAACTCGACTACGTTGGTCTTGTGCTTACCAATCACGCCATCTTGGTTGCGCGTAATATCGTGATTCGCACGAAATTCTAATGAAGGTAAATTATTTGCTTTTGCTACTTGCAACTGCGCTCTTGCAGATCGAATATTCTCTACCGCAGATAAAAATGACGGATTGTGGGAGAATGCACTATTAAGAACGTCTGCTTGCCGAGGAAGTCTAGAAGCTAAAGTTGGCGCATCCGCTAAACTATCAGCAGGAACCTCTCCAACTAAACGCTGAAAAACGACGGTAACGTCATGAAGATTTGACTCTTCTGTTAACCAATTAGATTCCGCTAAAGCCAGACGGCCAGAGGCTTGTTCTAAGTCTACTCGACGCCCCACACCCGCTTTTACTCGATCTTCAATCTGATCGAAGATACCGCGGTGAATTGCGTAGTTATCTTTTGCTAATGAAACAAGTTCACGATAACGTTGCACATCCCAATAGGCTTTAGCGACCTGCAAAACAATATCATCTGTCGTTGCCAATAATTCATAGTATTTTGCTAACTTTGCATGCCCAAACTGTTTCACTTGGTTACTAGTTGCAAAGCCATCAAAAATCATTTGGCGGAGGCTAATTGCTCCGCCAGAACGATTATAAGTTCTATCTTCTTGACCGGGATCAACTTGCTTTTCACGACCGACACCTAGTGTTAGATTTACTTTAGGTAGAAATCCACCTTTAGCAACGCCCTGCTCTTCTGCAGTCGCAAGATAATCATGCCATTTCGCTAATATTTCTGGACTTGTCATGACGGCGGATTCTGCAGCTTCTTTTAAACTCGCCACAGGCTTAGCAGTTAATTGTCCCGAAATCGCTAACGTAAGTATTGCTAGCGATATTTTTTTTAACTCAAACATGACAAAGCCTTATTTTTAGATATGAGCAATATCGACCAAAAAACCTCAAACTTTAGAAAATGACAACCATTCTCAATACATTTGTCCCAATACAATTAAGACTTTGGTATAGCCTTGAGTTGTATCTTTTTGATAACGCTCTAGTTTCGATCAAATTAAATTGAATTATACTTGCTATGAAAATCAGGTTTGTAAAATTATGTTACGTTTCTAAGTTTTCCGGATCATTTTAGCTAACAATCTAGGCCATTGGCATTTATTTCATGTTTAAATACAACAGTCATCGTCAAAAAAGTAAAAGACCAGTGGGTCATTTACTGATTTTGTCGTTACTTATTGTTGTACATTATGCGTTTGGCTTTGATTTTGATCGCTTGCAAAAAACACTCATCAGCAAATTTGGCAGTAGCAGCGTTAAGATGCTTCAGGAATGGAAAGTTCTGTTATCTGATCCAAAAACCCAGTCAGATCCAGACAAATTAAAAAGTGTGAATGATTTTTTCAATCGCCGGATTAACTTTTCTGACGATACCGTGGTATGGGGAAAGACGGATTATTGGGCCACCCCTCTTGAAACGATAGGCAAAAATGCAGGGGATTGCGAAGATTTCGTGATCGCTAAATATTTCAGCTTAAAAGATATGGGAATGCCCATCCAAAAGTTAAGGCTTACCTATGTCAAAGCAAAAATTGGTGGTCCAAATAGCAACATTACGCAAGCACACATGGTGCTTGCTTATTATGCAACCCCAGATGCTGAACCATTGGTTTTAGATAACTTAATTAGTGATATTCGTCCTGCTAGTCGACGTCCCGATCTAATTCCAGTGTTTAGTTTTAATAGTGATGGCATTTGGGCGGCAGGTGCTACCGGTGCTTCATCTGGCTCTGTTGATCGACTTTCTAAATGGAAAGAATTAGTGAGTCGAATGCAAGCAGAAGGTTTTGAGTAGGAGATGTGATTTATGTCTTTATTTAGACAGCTCTGGTTAACCGTTGTGGTATCGGTTTTTGTTTCTTTTATCGGAAGCTTTGTCTCTAGCATGGTGACGGCAAAAACCTATCTGGAGGAGCAGTTACTCACACAAAGTACCGATAATGCTTCTTCATTGGCACTATCTATGTCTCACGAGACACTGGATCAGGCAACTATCGAATTAATGGTCAGCGCATTATTTGATAATGGGCACTTCAGAACCATTCGGTTCACCAACACAAAGGGGCAAGTCGTAGTTGAAAAAAACAACCCGACGGCACCGGATAAAGTGCCGGAATGGTTTGTTAGCATGTTCCCTATTCTGACCACACCAGCAACAGCACAAGTGTCCAGTGGTTGGATGCAAGCAGGTACCGTCACGGTTATTCCCCATACCCGGTTTGCCTACCAAGCACTTTGGCAAGGTTCGATTAAGCTCTTTCTTTGGATTATGTTAACTGGGTGTGTTACCGGCTTACTTGGCTCTTTGGTAATTCGTAAAATAAGACAACCTGTCGACAAAATGGTCGAACAGGCGAACGGCATTAGTGAATACAAATTTGTTACGATCAATGAACCAAGAACGCCGGAATTAAAAAGCTTGGTGAAAGCCATGAATGCAATGGTTAGCCGTGTGAAAAACATGCTGAATGAACAAGCCACACGCATTCAACAATTACGTAATGAAGTTAGCCAAGACGCGTTAACAGGGTTACTGAATAAAAATCATTTTGAAAACCTTGTTGAAAATGCATTGAAAGATGATGAATCGCCAGATACGGGTGCAGTCTTTCTTTTACGGCTATTTGATCTTGCCAGTATTAATAAACAAATTGGCCGTCAAAAAACGGATGAATTGATTCGTGCGGTTGGTCAACAAATTCAAGGTATCTTAACTAATTCAGATGGTTTGGAAGTGCATGCGGGTAAACTGGCCGGTGCTGACTTCGGCTTTCTCCTGCCCGGAGAAAGAATGACCAGCGCCTCTGTGCTAGCAGATCAAATCATGAGTAGTTTAGAAACACTGCACCAACAAGGGATTGCCCCATTAGCCAATATTGGCCATATCGCCATCACCACGTATACGCAACAGCAAGCTGCCAGCCAAATTTGGGTGCGCTTAGAAACACTACTTGTCGAGGCGCAAAATCAAGGAGCAAACCTAGTTCGAAAAGATCACATTGAAACAACTGAAACCGAACAGCGATATGACTGGGTAAACGAGATTAAATCAGCATTATCCACACAACACTTCACCACCGTTTCTTTCCCTGTTGTGCGGATTAATGGGCAACTTGCACACAATGAGCTAATGCTTCGTTTAAAGGACTCTAAGACCGGTCAGCTAATTCCCGCGGGCACCTTCATTCCTGATGCAAGCAGAGCTGGGCTTATTCCGGACCTTGATCTTGAAACCATTCGTTTGGGTATTGAGATTGTCGAAAGCAATAATCAAGCGGTAGCGATCAACCTAGCTTCAGAATCCATCATGAAAGCTAGCTTTGTTGATGAACTTGCTAGACTGCTAAGCAACTCTCCTAAAGCAGCGAATAATTTATGGCTAGAAGTAGCAACCCAAGGCTATCAGAGTGAGTTAGATGCATTAACGTTGCTGAGTCGAAAAGTACGCCCCCTAGGCACCAAATTGGGAATTGAACACTTTGGTAGACACTTTAACTCGATTCCAATGCTACATGAAATCGGTCTAGACTATTTGAAGATTGATAACACCTTTATCCGTCAGATTGACTTACATGCAGGGAACCAGAACCTAGTTAAAGCAATTTGCTCTATTGCTCAGAGTGTTGGTATTGAAGTCTACGCGGAACGCGTTGAAACAAAAGCCGAATGGAAAACATTGTCTGACATTGGGTTAGATGGACTAACCGGACCTGTTGTTAATCTTACAAACTAACCTTTCTTCACACATTTAAACCTTTGAATCTTAGGGTTGGAAATACCAATAAAAAAACAGCCGGCATGTGCCGGCTGTTTTCTTTGATTGAGAATACCGTTAGGTATTGACCATCAGATTACTTAACAACAACAACATCCCACTTGCCATTTTTCACGCCGTAAATAGTTACAGGTGCATTTTTTGGCTCGCCAGCTGCATCAAACGAGAACGTACCAGATACGCCTTTGTAGTTGATCGCTTTCAATGCTGGTAGGAATTTTGCAGGCTCTACACTGTTTGCTTTTTTCATTGCTTCAGCTACTAAGTACACTGAATCGTAGAATTGTGGAGCAAACAATACAACGTCTTGCTTGAATTTATCTTTGTATTTCTTCTCGAATGCTGGACCACCAGGTTGCTTAGCGATTGGTGCGCCAGAAACAGCAGAGAAGTGACCTTCTGCAGGCTTACCACCAGCAAGTTCGATGAACTTGTCAGTGTTCAACATATCACCACCCATGATCTTAGCGGTAATACCTAGTGCTTGCATTTGTTTTGCCATTGGCGCAGCTTGAGCATCCGCACCACCGTAGAACAACACTTCTGGCTTGTTAGCCTTGATAGAGGTCAAGATAGAAGTGAAGTCAGTTGATTTGTCGGTTGTGAATTCGCGACGGGCAACTTTGCCACCATTTGCTTTCACTGCTTTTTCGAATTCGTCTGCCAAACCTTGACCATAAGCAGTACGATCATCAACGATCACAATGCTTTTTGCTTTTAGCGATTTAACAGCGTATTCGCCCAACACTTTACCCAAGAAAGCATCGTTACCAACCAAGCGGAATGCTGATTTGAAACCTTGCTTTAGGTATTGTGGGTTAGTTGCTACTGCCAACTCAGGGATACCTGCGTCAGCATATAGTTTTGAAGCTGGAATTGTTACACCAGAGTTGAAGTGACCTAGTACAACGTTCACTTTCTGGTCTACCAGTTTTTGAGCAACCTGAGTACCAGTACGTGGGTCAGCTTGGTCATCTTCTGGAACGATTTCAAATTTAACTTTCTGACCACCAACAACAACGCCTTTAGCATTCAATTCATCAACAGCCAATTGAACGCCGTTTAGGTTGTCTTTGCCGTAGTGTGCTTGTGGGCCAGTTAATGGAGAACCGAAACCTAGTTTAACCACGGTATCCGCTAGCGACAGTCCGCAAGTGCTTGCCAACGCAACAGCAATTAGGGACATAGCGAGTTTGTTGCTTTTCATACTGTTTTTTCTCCTCAAACACCCCAAAAACGGTATTCCGATGCAAGTCCGGGGTAGGACTTGCACACCGCGCTAGAAACGATCTAATCGATAAGTGTTTTGGGGGTACCTATCGGTTCGACCGGTTACCAAATCAGTAATTAACTGACCGGTAGTGGCTGCCAGCGTCAAGCCAAGATGTCCATGGCCAGTAGCAACATAAACATTACTATGACGAGGCGCTTTGGCAATCACGGGAATCGTATCTGGAACAGATGGTCGATTACCCATCCAATAGGTTACACCGTCTTTATTGAATTTGGGAAGAATGCGTTGCGCTTTTTCTACGAGTATATGCGCCCGCTTCCATGATTCTGGGGCGGTTGCACTAGCTAATTCAACAGTACCTGCAACCCTTATACCCCCGTTAGCCATCGGTAGAATTACGAAACCATCAGCAGATGCTAGTAAGAACTTCTTTAAATCAACACCTGCATTAGGTAATGTCGCGTGATACCCTCGCTCGCTTTCAAGTGGAATTCGGTATCCCAATCCGTACAATAACGGAGTCGACCAAATACCACTGGCAATCACCACCTCATCAGCGGCTAAACCTTCGCCATTTGCAAAATGAATTGTCTCTACTTTGCCACTCGTATTCACTGAAAAGCGTTTTACTTCTGCCTGAACAAATTTAACACCATCTTTTTTTAGCTGCTCGATAATGCCTAGGCTAAATAAATATGGATCATCTACATATGACCATCCAGGCACATGCACGGCATATGGGTATCGTTCACTAACATGCGGTTCAAGCTGTTGAATTTGCTCACGAGAGACTTCTTCGCAAGCAATACCAACCTCTCTGCGCTTTTGCCACTTTGCCCGATCAATCGCTAGTGACGACTCCGACTCATAAAGGGTCAGAGAGCCATTCCGACGCCAAATCACATCCACATTGCCGTAAGCTGCTAATTTTTCGGTATCTTTGGTTGCTCTAGTTAAGAGCCAAGATAAGGCTTCTGTTAGTGAATTAACACTTGATGGACGTCCCGCCCAAAGAAACCTAGCAAGCCAAGGGGCAAGTTTAGGCAAATATTTCCATTGCAATGCCAATGGCCCAAGCGGATCCATCATCCAGCCGGGTATACGCCTAAAAGTAGAAGGCTCTGATAGCGGCATAATGTCACTAATCGCAAATGCGCCTGCATTCCCATAAGAGGTTTGCATGCCGGGCGCTTTTGCATCGATCAGCGTCACTTCATAGCCTTCTTGGCGTAGATAGGACGCACAACTTAAGCCGACAATACCCGCACCAACAATTGCCACATGACGTGCAGGCATATTAAGCAACCTCAAACCCGTGGCAATATGGATCTCTATCATCCAAGGTAATCTGAGATGTACCGGTAATCACCGCCCAACCTTCAATACTAGGGATAATGGCATCTAGTTCACCTACTTTTGTTTCGGCTTCGATACGACCAATAAATTGGCTACCGATGATACTTTCATGAACAAAGGATTCACCTGCTTTGATTAATCCTCGGCCATAGCGCTGGGCAAGCCTTGCGGATGTACCGGTGCCACATGGCGAACGATCGATTGCAGATTCACCATACAACACGGCATTTCGTGCGTGCGAATCCGCTTTAGTAGGTTGACCAGTCCACTGTACGTGTCTTACCCCACGAATTTTTTCATCTGTTGGATGAATAATTTCATAATGATCATTAATGTATTGACGAAGATCTCGCCCCATTTCGATTAATTCTGAAGGCTTGTAATCCGCCATATCTCGGAAGTTGGCTTGGGTTTCGACGATTGGGTAAAAATTACCGCCATAGGCAATATCGACCGTTAGTTCACCTAATTTTGGAATAGTGACTTTGACGTCTTTCTTAAATAAGAACGATGGGACATTGGTGATTTTCACCGACTTCACGTACTCACCATCCATCTTGTACTCTGCCACCACTAATCCGGCTGGCGTTTCTAGGCGTAGCACACCTGGTGTTGCTGGTGTCACTAGGCCTTTTTCAATAGCAAATGTAACGATGCCGATGGTGCCGTGACCACACATTGGAAGACAACCACTCGTCTCGATATATAGCACCGCAATGTCACAATCTGGCCGAGTTGCAGGGTACAAGAAACCGCCCGACATTTGTGAATGACCACGTGGCTCAAACATTAGCCCTTTACGAATCCAATCAAATTCTTTTAGGAAATGTAAACGTCTTTCACCTTGATCCTTACCTTCTAAAGGAGGATGACCACTAACAACCAAACGAACAGGATTACCGCAGGTATGACCGTCGATACAGTGATAGGTGTAACGTCCCATTTCTATTCCTCTTTTAATTGCTGTTCATTTTTGCAGGTGACAACCCTACGTGAATGTTTGCAGTGTGCTAATCTGTGTGGATAGGTGCTACCCTACACGAAAAGTATATTGTATACAATATTACCAATCATATCTTTTTGCTCTTGCTTATCCCATCTTCCATCTTGCTTTCCAACTACAAACAAATGAAATAATTACTGTGCAAATTATGTAGTTTTACAACAAATACTACGTACAACTACTTTGCTCACGAAATACTTTCTTTTTTCTCATACAAAACACTTGCAAAGGCATTTCTCACTGTGCATAATGGGAACCGTCAAGCGCCGATTCATTTCGGCACTTGATAGTGTCTCCTCTTTTCTCCTTTGGAGTTTGCAGCGCAGTCTTTGACTGCGCTATTTTTTTGTCTATACGCCTCAGAATTATTCATACATCTAGTCTAATTACATAATTAGCCCGCAAAACACCCAACTTCACTTTTCATTTTCCAACAAGTCTTTGCGCTTTGATTTTGACATTCTTGTCATTGGCATCTAGTCTTTTGCCATTACAAGGAGAAGCCATATGTTCGAAAGCGCTGAAATTGGTCACCGTATTAGCAAAGATGAGTTCAGGAAAGCCGCACCTGCCCTTCGCGAAAGCTTGCTTGAACTTCAATACGAACTAAAAGAACGTGGACATTTCCCTGTAGTGATCTTAATCAATGGGGTAGATGGTGCGGGCAAAGGGGAAACCGTCAATCTATTAAATAGCTGGATGGACCCTCGTCTAATAGATACACACGCATTTTCCCGTCCAAATGAAGATGAAAAACAAAAGCCTCGCATGTGGCGTTATTGGCAATCTCTCCCACCAAAGGGTCGAATTGGCATTTTGTTTGGATCTTGGTACACCGACCCGATTGATAACTATGTTCGCGATAATCAAGATGATGAACATCTTGCCGCACACATTAATGAAATTGTACGGTTTGAAAAGCTATTGGTGCATGAAGGTGCTTTAATTCTGAAGTTCTGGTTTCACTTATCTAAAGATCAACAAAAAAATAGACTAAAAGAATTAGAAAAAAACCCTCTCACCCGCTGGCGCGTTTCTGATCATGATTGGGAAAACTTTAAGCTATACAACGAATATCGAAAAGTATCTGAGCGTGTACTGCGCCAGACGAGCTCATTTGAAGCGCCGTGGGTAGTCGTGGAAGGTGAAGACGAGGCATATAGAAGCATGACCGTTGCTCAGCAGATTTTATATCGCGTGAAAGAGCACTTAAGTAAATCTCAAATCACTGAACAGCGCATTGAAGCACCGCCAATTTTGCCGCCAATTGATAATCTCCACATCTTAGACACTCTGAATCTTGATCAGGTAATGGATAAGAAAACCTATGAAGTTGAATTAGAAAAGTGGCAAGGCAAGCTAAACCTACTGACTAGACACCCCAACTTTAAACACCATGCAATTGCAATGGTCTTTGAAGGAAACGATGCAGCAGGCAAAGGGGGTAGCATTCGTCGTGTTACTGCCGCATTAGATGCTAGGCAGTATCGCATTATCCCGATTGCAGCTCCTAGCGAGGATGAACGTCGCCAACCGTGGTTATGGCGCTTTTGGAAACATGTACCGAAGCATGGTGACATTACTATTTTTGATCGATCTTGGTACGGGCGTGTGCTAGTTGAACGTGTTGAAGGTTTCTGTTCTGAAGCAGATTGGATGCGTGCTTATGAAGAAATCAATGACTTCGAAGGACAACTATTAGACGATGGCGTCATTATGGTGAAGTTTTGGCTAACCATTAGCAAAGATGAACAATTAAAACGATTTAAAAGCCGGGAAAATTTAGGCTATAAGCGCTTTAAAATTACAGATGAAGACTGGCGAAATAGAGAGAAATGGCAAAATTATCAGATTGCTGTATGCGACATGATTGATCGTACGAGTACAGATGTTGCCCCTTGGACGCTTGTTGAAGCCAACAACAAATATTTTGCGAGAATCAAAATCATTAAAACTATTGTAGAACGTGTCAGTAAAGCGTTGGGCTGCAAGTTAGACGACTAATCAAACTCCTTAGAAATGTGGTTTTCTGACCTATCAAAATAGAAGAATGTCAGAAAACCACCAAAAGCTGGCGGATTTTATCAGTTGCAGAAATACGACTTCCATAGTCTATGTCAGACATACACAAGAACAGGATGTCCCAGACATGACTACTCCCACCCGCCACAAAATGATCCTCTCTTTTACTTGTCCTAGCGCAGCTGGACAAGTCGCTGCTGTCTCTCAATTTTTAGATCAGCGCGGCTGTTATATTGATGAAATTGCCGTCTTCGATGATGAAGATACCCAGCGTTTTTTTGTACGCTGCGTTTTTCATTTGCTTAGCAAAGAAGAGCCAAATGTGGTTGAGCTGAAAAAAGACTTCGCACCGATTGGTGAAAAGTTTGAAATGGAATGGGATATCCGCTCTAGCGCAGCAAAAGCCAAAGTATTGCTGATGGTTTCTAAGCTAGACCATTGTCTGAATGATTTGCTGTACCGCTGGAAAATGGGCGATCTAGAAATGGATGTCACAGCTGTGGTTTCAAACCATCCAGATCTAAAACCAATAGCAGATAATTACGGCATCCCGTACTACCACTTCCCAATCACGGCAGATACAAAGCCTGAGCAAGAAGCTGCTGTTATTAAGATTATTGAAGAAACACAATCTGAATTAGTGGTGCTTGCACGTTACATGCAGGTACTGTCTCCAGAGCTATCCGCTAAATTATCTGGTAAAGCGATTAATATTCACCACTCATTCCTACCTGGTTTTAAAGGGGCGAAGCCTTATCACCAAGCACATGCACGTGGAGTGAAGTTGATCGGTGCAACGGCTCACTATGTCACTGATGATTTGGATGAAGGTCCAATCATTGAACAAGTAGTAGAGCGTGTAGACCATTCTCATCGTCCTGAACAGTTACTAACAACAGGACGTGATATGGAATGCTTAGCCCTTTCACGAGCAGTAAAATTCCACTTGGAACGCCGCGTATTCATGAATGACTCACGTACTGTCGTGCTGCGTTAATTTAGAATGTCTTCAATTGCTAGCGTGAAAGTATTGCTCCATCAGATTACTTCACGCTAGCATGACATCATGACCTTATCTCTTCTCCCCTATTTTGCATCTTTACACATTGCCGTTTTTCTTTTTGGTGCGGCAGGTGTATTGGGTAAACTCATTGCTATTTCGCCACTCCTGTTAGTCGTCGGTCGAACCTTTTTTGCCACCCTAAGCTTAAGCCCCATTGTATTTGGCAAGAAAAATGGCACGTCACACCAATTATTACCCAAGCACATTTGGTTAACCGGCGGTCTACTTGCCTTACATTGGGTGAGTTTCTTTGCTGCGGTTCAGAGTGCCTCGGTTGCGATTGGCTTAATGGGTTTTGCGAGTTTTCCACTATTCGTAGCCTTTTTAGAACCTTGGATATTTAAAGAAAAAAGATTCCGAAGCGATCTTATTGCCGCTGTTGCCGTGATGATTGGTATGTTCTTTATGCTGCAAGGAGCAGAGTGGGATGCTCATAGCTTGGCTGGTTTACTCTGGGGGATATTGTCTGGATTAACTTTTGCGCTGTTAGTCATTGCCAATCGTTGGTTTGGAGAGTCTCATGATGCACAACTCTTAGCATGGCAGCAAAATTTAATCGCCTGCTTAGTGTTGCTGCCATTTATTGATTATCCTGTGTCTTTAACCAGTAAAGAATGGCTTTTGCTAGCTGGGTTAGGGGTAATTTTCACCGCACTTTCACACTGCTTATTTCTTTACAGTTTAAAGAAAATTTCCGCTAGATTAGCCAGCTTAACGGCGATGTTAGAACCCGTTTACGGCATTTTGTTGGCTTGGCTATTACTAAAAGAATCTCTACCTTTGATGACGATGATTGGTGCGGCAATTATCTTACTAACCACCAGCATCGCAACATTTTGTAAAACCTTAGATAAAAAAGCAGCTAACTGACTCTTAGTTCGCTATAATTTAGAACAGTAAACTACTGATTTTATTCGTTTTTATGCGTTCGTATTTTTCGTGTCGCAATGCATTTCGATTTGCATTGTCAATTTGCCTGCTTCCTCTTTGCTCATTTGCAAACGCAAATGAAGTAGATTCTCCGCAGCAACAATCTTGGTTGCTCGAAGCGACGCGTCTAGAAACATCCGATCCATGGAAAGCAGCGGTAAAATACTGTACGGCAGCACGAAGTGGATCAACCGAAGCACAATATCGTTTGGCGATGCTATTTGCTTTTGGGCAAGGCGTTCCTGAAGATAGAGATGCAGCTGCATCATTACTCGCTATTGCCGCACAGCAAGGTCACCAAGAAGCGGTAAATATGCTAGAAACGATTCATTTTGGATCGGATAAACTGCCGGGTTGCGTGCTGGCTGATTCACTCCCCCCGAAAAACCCACTCAAGCCAGGCCCAACACTAGAAGGCCAATTAGCCAAGTTACCAAAAGATAAACGCTGGATTGTAGAAATGGTTCAGCAGGTAGCAAGATGGAACGATGTAGATCCTCGATTAGCCTTATCTATTGTCAGTGTAGAGTCTAACTTTAACGTGCAAGCAACGTCGAATGCGAACGCGCAAGGACTCATGCAATTGATCCCAGCGACTGCAGAGCGTTTTAATGTCCGCAATGCGTACAATGCTAGCCAAAATGTAAAAGGTGGCGTGCGTTATTTGCGCTGGCTATTAGACCGATACAATGGCAATGTTGAGCTAGTTGCCGCAGCGTATAATGCGGGAGAAGGCGCGGTAGATAAATATAAAGGTGTGCCACCTTATAAAGAAACACAAGACTACGTTGCTAAGGTGTTACGCTATTATCCAAAATCGCAGCACCAGAAAAAAATGGCGCAACCGCCAAGCAAGCTGATGTGATGCCCTTATTGGTAGATACAAAAAACGACTAATACCCTTTCACAAAGATGCCGTATTTTTGTAATAGCTTTGCAAAGCGGCCATCTTGTCTGGATTGCGTAATATAGCTATCTAGTGCCGACATTAATTTTTCGGCATTTTTCATTTTCTTAGGAAGCACCAAGTAAATGGTGTCATCTGCCACGATACAACCAGCTTCCCTAATTTTTAATTTTGGTTGCCTCTGAGCGGCGATGTACTGGGACACCAAGCGATCTTCAAGTACCACATCTAAGCGGTCTGCTTGCAATTTATCGAAGTTTTGATTGGCAGGTAAATCTCCCATGCTGGCATCAACAAATTTGCTATTTGAAGCCAAGCCATTTTTGACGTAGATACCTACTTCACCATCATAGTTATAACCATAAGCGGTGCCTAAACGTATAGGCTCTAGCGCTTTTACGCCATAAAAACTCCAAGTTAAAGATGGTTTCGTAAAGAAGCAAAATGGCGATACCAGCGGTGGGACTTTACCGTAAATAAACTGTTGTTCATCTAAGCCTCTGCCCGCCCCCAATAAACCAATATTACTAGACTGGATAGCTTGCAATTTGGCTCGCGCCCACGGCAACACCTGATAGTCCACATCATAGCCAAGTGGCTTCCATGCAGCTTTTGCTAATTCAACTAAGATACCCGGAGTATCGGTATTTGGATGGCAATTATAAGGACACCATTCGTCCGCTGATAAAACGATGGTTTGGTTGGTACTTGCAAAAACATCTGCTGAAAAAAAGCTTAGAAAGCTAAACAGCATAAACCCGACTAAACAACCCCCAATTCGAATGCCCATGACATACCTTGTATTTTTTATCAACCAATTGAAAACATAGAAACAATCTGGTTTTTTTATTATTAGATACTGTGCAACTGACTGCACATTATTATATTTTTTTCACGGCAGGAAGTATCTTAAGCGAGAGAAGGGAAACATGTCTATTGTTTAGTGTTGGTGTAGAATATGAGGGTTAAATTTATTTACTCGCTGAATACTAGGAAAACCTAATTCATCATGGCTCAATACGTAATGTCTATGCTCCGCGTGAGCAAAGTTGTTCCGCCAAAACGGCAAATTATTAAAGATATTTCTTTGTCTTTCTTCCCTGGTGCCAAGATTGGTCTATTGGGTCTGAACGGCTCAGGCAAATCTACCGTGCTGAGAATCATGGCTGGTGTAGAAAAAGAATTTGAAGGCGAAGTACAGTGGCAGCCAGGTGTAAAAATCGGCTATCTACCGCAGGAGCCAGAGCTAGACCCAGCGAAGACTGTACGTGAAGAAGTTGAATCTGGCATGGGAGAAGTTTTCGATGCACAGAAAAAACTGGACGAAGTTTACGCCGCTTATGCAGACCCTGACGCAGACTTTGACAAGCTCGCGGAAGAACAAGCACGCTTAGAAGCGATCATTGCAGCAGGTGCCGGTGACAATGCCGAGTTGCAGCTAGAGATTGCAGCAGATGCACTACGCCTACCTGAGTGGGATGCAAAAATTGAACACCTATCTGGTGGTGAAAAGCGCCGTGTAGCGCTATGTAAATTGCTACTATCTAAGCCAGATATGCTGCTACTTGACGAACCAACTAACCACTTGGATGCAGAATCTGTGGAATGGTTGGAGCAATTCTTAGTTCGTTTCCCAGGTACAGTGGTAGCGGTTACTCACGATCGTTACTTCTTAGATAACGCGGCGGAATGGATTCTGGAACTAGACCGTGGACATGGTATTCCTTGGAAAGGCAATTACTCTAGCTGGCTAGAGCAAAAAGAAGCCCGTCTAAAACAAGAAGAATCACAAGAATCTGCGCGCCAAAAAGCCCTGAACAAAGAGTTGGAATGGGTACGTCAGAACCCTAAAGCACGTCAGGCGAAATCGAAAGCACGTATTGCCCGCTTTGAAGAGCTAAATTCGTTCGAATACCAGAAACGTAACGAAACTCAAGAGATCTTTATCCCTGTGGCTGAGCGCCTAGGCGATAAGGTGATCGATTTTACTAACGTGTCTAAAGCGTTTGGTGAGCGCCTACTGATCGACAACTTGTCGTTCTCGGTCCCTGCTGGCGCGATCGTCGGTATTATCGGCCCTAACGGTGCGGGTAAATCGACCCTATTTAAGATGATTGCGGGCAAAGAACAGCCAGATAGCGGTACGGTTGAAATTGGCCAAACAGCACAAATGGCCTTTGTCGAGCAGTCTCGCGAAGGCCTAACTGCCGATAAAACCGTGTTTGAAGATGTATCCGAAGGCCACGAACTGATCACCGTGGGTAAGTTCGAGATGAGCAGCCGTGCTTACTTGGGCCGCTTTAACTTCAAAGGCGGCGATCAGCAAAAGAAAGTTGGTATGTTGTCTGGTGGTGAACGTGGACGTCTACACTTAGCAAAAACACTGCTAAAAGGCGGCAACGTATTACTACTAGATGAACCATCAAACGATCTTGACGTGGAAACCTTACGTGCATTGGAAGATGCATTGCTTGAGTTTGCGGGTACAGTGTTTGTGATTAGCCATGATCGCTGGTTCCTAGACCGTATTGCCACCCATATCTTGGCTGCGGAAGGCAACTCTCAGTGGACCTTCTTTGATGGTAACTACCAAGAGTACGAAGCAGATAAGAAGAAGCGTTTGGGTGAAGAAGGTGCTAAACCGAAGCGTATTCGCTACAAGCCAATTAGCCGGTAAGCTGCTGATTAGCTTAAAAGAAATGCCACCCTCGGGTGGCATTTTTTCGTTTAGAACTGATATTTTACTAAAACAGCTTGCTGCTCTGCTGCTAACTGGTGCATTTCATTAGCACCTTTAGCAAGTAATACAGCAGCTTGATCTGCTTTTCCTGCCAGTGTCACAAGTTGATTTAGATGTGAATCCATTAACCGGCTAGTTTCATCTTGCTGAGTAAGCAAAGAAGAAACCGTTCTGATTTCTTCCACAATCTGACTGCTAGACGATTGAATTTGCTGCATCGCTTGGTCGGCATCGTCAGCACGGCTAACACCTGCACTCACCCGCGATTCTGCAGCGGACATGTCTTTGACTGCCGCTTCCGCTCTAGAGCGAATCTCCTGAATGGTGATTGCAATTTGCTTGGTTGACGTTGCTGTGCGTTCTGCCAATTTTCTGACTTCATCTGCAACCACGGCAAAACCACGCCCTTGCTCCCCTGCCCGCGCGGCTTCAATAGCAGCATTTAAAGCGAGCAAATTAGTTTGTTCCGCCACTTCACG
This sequence comes from Leeia speluncae, assembly GCF_020564625.1. NCBI lineage: Bacteria > Pseudomonadati > Pseudomonadota > Betaproteobacteria > Neisseriales > Leeiaceae > Leeia > Leeia speluncae. The sequence goes on along the minus strand of NZ_JAJBZT010000007.1, from coordinate 36,091 downwards.
AATAACTTGCACAACCTGATTCACTTGCTCGCTTTGTGCTTCTAGTTGGCGAATTTGATTACCCGCTGAGGCAACAAACTGTGAGATATCGCGAATATCGGCAATCGTCTGGGTAATAGTGGTGGAACTCGCTTGAGCAAGTTCACCCGCTTGTTCTGCCAATTGTTTAGAAGATTGCGACTGTGCAGCGGTTAGTCGGATGGCTTCCGTTAATTGCGTGGCGGTTTCGCTTAGGGTATTAGCGGAATGATATTGTTGAGAAATGGTGTCTTGGAGATCTGTCACCGTATCCACCATTTCTCGCGCTCTATCAGTTCCTTGTTTCGCTAGTTGATAATCAGAGGCGATATTACTTTGAAGACCAGATAGCATTTGATTAATGGCATTTGCAATCGGAGACATCCAGTTAGCGGTACTGATTGATACTCGCTTGGTCACATCCAAACCTTCATTAAAGGCTTCGATGGGCGAGCATAAATGATCCACGTCAGTTGGTTGCTTGTTCGCCAAGGTAGACAGCGAAAATAAAGCGATCCAAATGGGGCCTAGTAGCCCGAGCAAGACGAGAATATGGGCTTGTGGCAGTGCATGCTTAAGCGCATATGCCACCACCCCCAGTGTGATGACGATCAAGACAACGAAGATAAGACGAGTTAATGCGGTTGGTTTCATCTTCCCTCTCGCCTCACACCAAGACGCCAGCAACTGCATGCAAGAAAATCGCTTCATATTCCTCTGCGGTAAAGGCGATTGGATTCGTATCTGCCGACGAAGTATCCGCAGCGGCATGTTGGCCAATTAGCGCGCCTTCTACTGATTCGATACCAATTTCAGCGAGTGAATGTGGAATAGAAAGTTGCTGTCTAAAGGTAAGTACCCAATCTAATAAATGGTCGAGCGTTGAACCAGATAACCCTAATACGGCATTGACTGGCGCTACTTTATCGGCGATGGTGGCTGCGTTCGCTTTTAATACATAAGGTAGCAAAATTGCGTTTAATAATCCGTGATGCTTTTTATAGCGCCCGCCTAATGCATGCGCTAAGGCATGCACGCCACCCAAGCCTTTTTGAAACGCAACAGCCGCCATCGCCGAAGCGACAAGCATGTTTTCTCTAGCCACTAAGTTAGTGGGTTCAGCTACTGCTAGTGGTAGATGTTGAGCGATTAAACGAATCCCCTCTAAGGCAATACCAGAAGACATGGGGTGATTTAATGGTGAGAAATAGGCTTCTAGATGGTGAGTAAGCGCATCTACCCCTGTAGCAGCCGTTAGGTGAGCAGGCAACGCAACGGTGAGATCTGGATCTAAAAAGACCGCTTTCGCTAATAGCCCTTGATGGGTAATTACATGCTTAACATGATCGACTGCATTGGTGATGACCGCCTCTCGGCTCAGTTCAGACCCTGTTCCTGCTGTCGTTGGCACCATAATTAATGGGGTGATCGCAAGCTTTGGAAAGCTGCTGAGCGTCGGGTAACGATGAAAGGCGACATTCCAATCAAAATTTTCTAGACCGTTTGGATCTGCTGCGACAAGTGAAATGGCTTTGGCAGCATCTAAAACACTACCACCGCCTAAAGCAATTATCACGTCTTGTGGGTGTTCCGCATACGTCTTCACACCAAGCGCGACATTATCCGTACTAGGGTTACTTTCTACTTGATCAAACACGGTCACCACTTTACCTGCAGCTACTAAAGCAGCGTAAAGCGAAGAAACATGCCCGAGCTTGGTGATTCCTTGATCCGTAACGATCAGAATGTGTTGGTAGCCTTGTAACTGACAAAAAGGCAGTAACTCAGCAATTGCACCGCTGCCACTATATATTTCCGTTGGGTAATTCCAGTAATTAATTGTATTCATTGGGTACTCGCATAGAGAGTGCGTCATCTGAAAGAAAAAAGGGAAAGCCTTTAAATAGCCTTTCCCTTTTTTAATAGACACTACATCAGCATTGGATTAGACAGATGCGCCAACAGGAACAGCCTTTGCCTCTGGTGTGTGATCCGTATTGTGCAATTGCATGAGTGCTTGTTCGCTCTCGGCAATAACGGGCAGTTCTGCTGTTAGATCGATAGAACGGCTAAGTAGATAGTACGCGGCACTAGAGACTACCAAGCCAACTAACCATGCCAAATCTACCCCACCCATCATTTCGGCAATTGGGCCTGAGTACACGCCAATTAATTCAAAGAATGGAATCGATGCAATGAAGCCAATTAGGTACGCCGCAATACCCCGTTTACCCCAAGCGCCATAGATACCGTCTGGGCGGAAGAAATGGGTAATCGCATATTTTCCACGACGAACAAAGAAGTAATCGACCAAGTTAACTGCCGTCCAAGGTACGAGTAGGTAAAGCATCACGGTTAGTACGGCAAACAAGATACCAATTGCATCACCATTCACCGCTAATGAAATGGCCAACCAAATCACGGCCAAACAGAGAATCGTCACAATGCGAATTCCGACAGACGGATTCACTTTCTTGAGAGAATCTAGCGCAGTCACCACCGTTAGCATGCCGCTATAGGCATTTAGGCCCATCGTCGCAATTAAAGCCGTTACCGAAGTGAGTGCGATCACCGAACCAAACCCATGAACAACATGATTACCCGCATCATAAAGTGCGACTAGGCCATCGGATGCGCCTAGGTGAGTAGCTAACCACGCGCCCATTGCGATCAACCAAATTGCGGAAGACGAAGCACCGAAAAACACGGCAGCAATAATAGAAGATGGCTTGGTATTACGTGGTAAATAGCGCGAATAATCAGACACATACGGTGCATAGGTAATATTGTAGCTAGCACTAGCCGCAAACTGGGCAATAAAGGCAACCCAACTAAAGCCAAGTGCAACGGTAGGCGCCTTACCCCCTGCCTCGCCCATGAAAATAGCAACGGTCAGCATCAGATACAGTGGCAAACTAATGATGAAGCACAATTGAAAAATTCGATGTAACCAATCATGGCCATAAATTGCCAATAAGGTACCAATCACCGCCATCCCTAAGGCGACGATGGTTGGATCCCAACCGAAAATACCATGTAAACCACTAGACACTAAGACCGTATCGACGACGTTAAAACCGACAAAGGTAAATAGCGTACCGATCAGCACCAATACTACGCCGCGATAGCCAAACTGGGCGCGAGATTGGATCATCTGGGGAAGGCCAAGCTCAGCACCTTGAGAGGCGTGAAAAGCCATAAATAAGGTACCAAACAAAATACCCAGTGCCCCAGCTAGAGCTGTATAGCCTAGCGATAAACCCATACTTGGGCCAATAAAACCAATGGCGATGGTAAAGAATTGAAAGTTACCCAAAAACCAGAATGGCCCTTGGTGAATCACTTTACTATGACGTTCATTTTCAGGAACGTAATCGATTGAGCGGGTTTCAATACCACCCTTTTTTTTCTGGCTTGCGTCCGCCATTTGCTGTGCCATAGTGCTCTCCTCTATATGGACAGATTAACAGGTTATGTCATCTTTGATGAGCACCCCCTAGGGGTGCCCTAGGGTTACTACAAGGTAAAACTCTCTTTTAAACTCACTACATGTTTAAGCTGTTGGTAAGCACGAAGACCCCACGGACCTAGCTCGCGACCAATACCACTTTGCTTCATACCACCCCAAGAGGTATGCGGGAAAATCACTTGTGGAGAGTTCACCCACACCATGCCAACGTGTAATTGGCGGGTATATTTTTGGCTGCGTGTTTTGCTTTGCGAAACCACCGTTGCCACCAGACCATAATCACTATGGTTGGCTATTTCGATGGCCTCTTCATCTGTTTGAAAGGTCATCAGGCAGGCAACTGGTCCGAAGATCTCTTCTTTCCAGATAGCAGATTCTTCTGGCACGTTTTCAAAAATTGTCGGGGCAATAAAATAACCGCTCGAATCAGCAACGCGCTCACCGCCTGTTAAACAATGAGCCCCCGCCTCTTTTCCTGCTCGGATATAAGACATCACCCGATTGAGTTGAGCTTCACTAATCAGTGGGCCCATTTCTACATTTTCAACGGAAGGCGCCCCACAAACCATTGCCTCAGTTGCTGCGACAAAACGTGCTTTAAATGCGGGGTAGATTGATTCTGCAACGAGAATTCGCGAGGTAGCCGAACACATTTGTCCTGCATTAAAAAACACACCTTTTAAGGCAAGGTCTACAGCAGTATCCAAATCTGCATCTTCACAAACCACTAAAGAAGACTTGCCACCCAACTCTAAGCTAACTGGCTTAGTAAACCTTGCCGCTGCTGCCATGACTTTTCGGCCAACCGCATTGCTGCCAGTAAACGAAATTTTATCAATTTCGGGATGGTCTACCATCGCTGCGCCCACATCGCTACCCGCACCAACCAGTACGTTAAATACCCCATCAGGAATACCACTTTGAGCGATAATATTAGCTAACAGAATTTCACTTAATGGCGTAAGTTCTGCTGGTTTTAAGATGACACAACAGCCAGCAGCTAAGGCCGGAGCGACTTTCCAAGCGGTTGTTACCATCGGGAAATTCCAAGGCACGATCAGCCCTGCAATACCACAGGCTTCTAATACGTATTCGCCTTCGAAAGCATCATCCGGCAACGCTACTTCGGCTTCTGAATGACGATCATCATTGCTAATTAAATCGGCGTAATATTCAAAGGTGGCAATGGCATCTGCCACATCAAGCGATGCCTCAAAAGCTGGTTTGCCACTATTGAGTTGCTGCATAGCCTCTAACTGCGCAGCCGCCGATGCAATACCGGTGGCAATTTGGCGCAATACCTTCGCCCGTTCTGCCGGAGCGGCATACTTCCATGCTGGTAATGCGCGCTTTGCGGCCGCTACGGCGGTAGGAACATCTGCTGCCGTAGCTGTTTTTACGCGAGCAAGCACCTCTCCCGTAGAAGGATTCATAACATTAAATAATTCACCATGCCCTGCTTGCCACTGATTGTTCAGCAACATCCCATCAATTGGCTGAGACAAATCTAAAGGAAGTAGTGCATTTCCTTGGATAGCTAAATCGTTCATCTGACCCTCCTAGTTAGCAGCGTGCAGAGAAAGATGTTCATGTACGGCTAGCCATGCACCACCTTGTTGATGACGAAACACGATGGTTTCTCGCTCTTGCGAAACTGCCTCTTCGGTGCCAAAACGTACATGGGTTTTCACATCATGCGTAAAAATGGCCATATCGCCATAAAGCTGTACTAACTGATTCGTCGATTCGCACGCTAAAACACGGAAACCATCCGCTTCCCACACAGCCCACAATGATTCGTATGCAGCACGATTTGCTAACCGTTCAGGGACGTTATGAAAAACAAAAGTTGCTTCGGGAGCAAAGGCGGCAAAGTAAGCCTCTTTATTGTGTTGGCCAAACACGTTAACCAAGCCTTGAGCTGCGGCGAGTACTTCTTGTTCTGGTGTCATCATTCGTCTTCCTTCCAATATTCCAATCAAACAGTCATCCCTGTTTGAACTAGGCGCGGTAATTCACACCAGGTAGTACACATAGCAATTCATAAGCTAGGTTGGCGCCTAGCAATGCCGTCGTACCTTGGGGATCATAAGGAGGAGAAACTTCAACTAAATCTGCACCAACAATATCTAACCCATGCGCACCACGAATAATTTCTAATGCCTGCGGAACAGTTAAACCGGCGATTTCAGGTGTGCCGGTGCCAGGCGCGTAAGCGGGATCGATACCATCAATATCAAAGCTGATATACACAGGACCACCAGATAACTGCGCATGGACTTCTTTCATTAGTCCGGCTAAAGATTGGTTCCAACAGGCCTCTGCTTGCACCACACGAAAACCTTGCTGGCGACACCAGTCAAAATCCTCGGCTTCGTAACCAGTACCACGAAGGCCAATTTGTACTACACGATTAGTATCTAGAAGGCCTTCTTCCGTCGCGCGGCGAAATGGTGTGCCGTGGGCAATTTTTTCACCAAACATGGTGTCGTTTACATCGGCATGTGCATCGACATGAATTAATCCCACTTTGCCGTACTTTTTATGAAGCGCACGCAAAATGGGAAGTGCAATGGTATGGTCGCCACCTAATGTAATTGGACGGCAACCATTTTTAATAATGTCATCATAAGCAGATTCAATTCTGCTAATCGAATCTTGTAAGTTATATGGGTTAGAGGCGACATCGCCAATGTCTGCTACGCGCAGAGAGTCAAAAGGAGCCGCACGGGTAGCCATATTGTATGGGCGCAGCAACACAGATTCGCTACGAATTTGGCGAGGGCCAAAACGTGCCCCTGTACGATTAGAAGTACCCAAGTCAAACGGTACGCCAACAAAACAGGCATCTAAGCCTTCTGAAGTAGGCTGATACGGTAAGCGCATCATGGTGGCAATACCACCAAAACGAGGCATTTCATTACCGCTCATTGGCTGAAAAAACTGATCATTCATTACATGTCTCCAACTACATTGATACGACCCAACGCAACAGATCGCAGATTTTTTGCTAGTATGAAGACATTACATAGATTTTGAATTCTAACTATTAGACGTTTACATTGATATTTATCGATGTAATGTAAAGGATAGATTGTGCTTGGGAATCTTAGCGATCTGGATTTACGGTTAATCAGGGTGTTTTTGGGCGTTGTCGACGCTGGTGGTATTACCCCCGCACAAACGGCTTTAAATGTTGGGCAATCGACCATTAGTACGCAGTTATCTAGCCTTGAAACCCGATTAGGTTACCGCCTCTGCGAACGCGGAAGAGCTGGGTTTGCGCTTACCCCTAAAGGCGAAAGGTTTGTTGAACTCTCTCGTTCCCTATTAGCAGCGGTAGGAGAATTCACCGAACAAGCTCGTCACATGGACAAACAGCTAGTCGGCAACCTTCGAATCGGTTTAATTGGCCACACACCACTTAGCCAAAATGCCCGCATTAGTGAAGCGATTGCGCATTTTCGCAAAAGGAACGAAGCCGTCAGATTTGATATACAAGTAAGACCACCAGGCGAGCTTGAAGAAGATCTCATTAATGGCGCGGTTGAAATTGCCGTAGGGTACTTTTGGCATAGAGTACCAACACTCAACTACACAAGTCTCTTTATAGAAAAGCAGATTGCCTACTGCGGCAGAGGTCATCCTCTGTTTGAGCAGGCAGGTGAAACCACCTTTGAAGAAGTTGCCCCACACGAATGGGCATGGCGCTCTTACCCAATTCCTGAAGCGCAGATCTACGCCAATGAAATTCATATCACCGCACAAGCAGACAATATGGAAGCGGTAGCCATGCTCATTTTATCTGGCTACCACTTAGGTTTTTTGCCGATTCACTTTGCTGAACCCTATGTAAAACAAGGCTTATTAAAACCACTCAATCCAAAGCTCTTCCACTACGAAGTCCCCTTCTTTGTCGTAACAAGGCAAAAACGCTTCTTGTCGGACATTGTTCGTGCGTTCTTGGAAGACCTGCAAGATGCACATGGAGAAGAAAGTTAAGCCATTCCCTTTGTCGATGCCCTTAGTTTATTTCTCTATTGACTTGATTCATTACATCATCGACACACAAATATTGCACAATACATCACAATAGAGCACAATCAATCAAGACACTATTCCCATTCATTAATTGGATAATCTAATGAACTCCAACTTGATTGACGCTTATGCAGTGATGCTTCCTGCTTTTAGTGACTTAACACTTTCTAAGGATGTAACCAATTTTCTGAAGCAAGGGGGGATGTCATTACTTCTTGGAGAAACAAGAGAAGAATATGTCTCAAGAAAGATGACAAGTGAACGAATACGCGCTGAAAAGGCAAATGACTTCAGCTTTCTTGTCAGTCAGGCCAAAGAAATTGCGCAACAACCATTATTAGTTGCCGTAGATCAGGAACTAGGTGGCATTCAAAGGCTACATCAACTAGTACCCGCCTTACCCTCTAGCGAAGAAGCAAGTTTGCTATCTGACGATGATTTGGAAGAAAAGGCAAAACAAGTTGCCACAACTGCAAGAACACTAGGCATTAACATGTTCTTATCACCAATTGTCGATATCGTGACGGGCGAAAATCCGTGGTTACACAATCGAACCCTTGGACAGGATGCCGCCGTAGTAGGAAAAATGGCGAATGCCTTTACATTGGGCATTCAAGCAGGAGGGGTTGCAGCTGTTGCCAAACATTTTCCGGGCCATCCTACGTCAGTGATAGACCCGGCCATTGGCGAGGCAATAGTAAAAGCAACAAAAGATGAACTACAACCAACTTTAAGTGTATTTGAAACCTTGATTGCATCTGATGTTAACGCCATCATGATTGGTCCGGCATTAGTTCCAGTATTTGACGCAAACGAACCCTCAAGCACCTCTCAAATAACCATCCGCTACTTGCGGGAAACAATGGGCTTTAGCGGATTAATTATTTCAGATGATCTAGATGCACCAGGTATTCACAGGGGCAGAAGTATTGCAGAAACGGCCATTGCCTCGCTAATCGCTGGCGCTGACTTGCTTTTATTGTCTAGTGAAGCAGGGCTTGATGAAGTAGCAAATGCAATTATTCAAGCAGCTGAAAATGGCCTGTTAAAAATAGATCGTCTTCAAGATGCTGCGAATCGCGTACGAAAACTCGCAACAACATTGGCGAGCGTAAATTAGACCTCTCTCCTCTTTTCAATTAACAAGGTTAAACACGCTGAATATGGTGTTTAACCTTGTATTACTTTGACTCCCGATGCATCTAGGGCATGTTGCTGACTATCTGAGATTTCACCACTGAATACAAGATAAGAGACATTTTGCAATGGCGTTACTTTAAAATTGGCAACAGATGATATTTTTTCAGCAGTTAATGCAATCAATACTTCGCTACTTTGCTTCACCAATATTTTTTTCATTTCTGCATCTTCATAATCGAACGCAGTAACCCCTTCATCGATATCAAACCCACAGACGCCAAGCACACATAAGTCAAAATAAATTTCTTCAAGTTGCTTGATTACGGACACTCCGGTTGCTGCACCAAGTTGCTTACTCATTTTACCGCCAAGTAACACCACTTCACATAATGGGTGCTTCAACACCTCCACCGCAATGGCTGGCGAATGAGTCACTACAGTTAGCTTTACATTAAGCGGGATAGCTTGGGCGAGGCAAAGGTTAGTGGTTCCTGCATCAATAAAAATACAAGTATTATTTCTAAAAATGGGAGAGGCAACCTTTGCGAGTTGTGACTTTTCATCTACATTATTTTCTAGTCTACGCTCAAAATCTTGACCACCCGGTGCAATACTTACAGCGCCACCATACACCTTCTTGCAATAACCTTGATTGGCTAACTCCTGTAAATCTCTACGAATAGTATGCTCTGAAACCCCCATTTCTTCTGCGAGATGTATACATACAACCCGACCAAATTTCTGCAGCCTTTCGCGAATAGCCGCTTGTCTTTGATCAGGGAAAACAGCATAATCGCTCATAATAAATCCAAATCCATCGCAATATTTCAACAATAACCATCAGAACAATTTTTCGCAACATAAAACCGTTGGAACTGCTATGTCTACTATTCAACCTGACATTCATTTTTTCCACAAGCTAGCTGATTTAGCGGAAAAAGAAACAATGAGTAGATTTCGAACGAATGATCGCGTGAATATTGAAACAAAGACTCACGACCTCTTTCTGTTTGATCCTGTCACAGAAGCAGATAAAGAAGCTGAAAAAGTGATGCGAGCACTGATTCATCAAACGTTTGCAGATCACCAAGTGACCGGAGAAGAGTTTGGAACAACCGGAAACTCAGATTGGGAGTGGGTATTAGATCCTGTTGATGGTACGAGACCATTTATCTGCGGCTTACCGGTTTGGGGAACATTGATTGGTTTGTATCACAAAGGCATCGCCCAAATGGGCATGATGGCGCAACCAGTAACGAAAGAGCGCTTTTGGTCGGACGGTAAAACCGCGTGGTACCAAGGACCACAATACAATCGCGTTTTACAGACAAGCTCAGTTAGCGACGTATCTGCCGCCATCTTACATACCACTTCCCCAGAACCCATTTCAAAATATCCAGAGATTCGGTTTGATCGATTAAATGAAGCCGTAAAAATGACTCGATATGGTGGTGAATGCTACGCAATGGCCATGCTGGCAGCCGGTCACATTGATATTTGCCTTGAATACGCCCTAAAACCATATGACATTGCCGCATTTATTCCAATAATTGAAACAGCTGGTGGCATTGTCACGACGCTTTCTGGAGATAGACCAGAACAAGGAGGCATTATTGTCGCTAGTGCGAATGCCTCGCTACACCAGCAAGTACTATCCATTTTGAACTCGCAAAAAACACTTGTACATCCCTAGTACAGTCTTTCGCCCCCCATTCCAGAAGTAGATTGACGAGAGAGATCCATGAAAACTAATGAAGCGCATATAACAAAAAATTTGAAAGTTCTAGCGGACTCATTTGATTCCTTAGCCGATTTCTGTAGAAAATTAGGCATTAATCGACAGCAGTTCAATAAATATTTAGCAGGTTTGCACCAGCCTTCACAAAAAATTCTATTAAAGATTTCTAGGTATTTCTCCATGGAGCCCGAAGATCTATTTTTAGAGCCACAAGCTTTTATCAATTTTTATGAAGGCAAAGAATACGAAATTCCGATTGATCTAAAAGATAACCCTGAATTAACTAAGTTTCTTTCGCTAGCAGAAGACAGCTCCAAAAACTTAGATGGAATCCTTGGTACCTATTTTAGATATCACAACTCCTCCATCTACAAAGGGCGGATTCTAAGATCGATTACCCACATCTACAAAAAAGGTAAATTCATTCAACACACCACGACAGAACGCTTTCCTAAGTTAGATGGCAGTGGAAAAATTGGCTATACATTTAGCTACCATGGCTTTTGCTTCTTGTTTGGTGACCGGATTTTTCTTGTCGACTTTGAAGGGGATCAGAAAAACGAGATGACGTTTTCTATTCTCGTCCCACAACATAGAAAACCATTGCGGTTTGTTTACGGAACGTTATCAGGTATTGCCGCCACCACATTTAGACAACCCTTTTCGACAAGGATGATTTTAGAATTTGTCGGCAAAGAAAAACCAGCGAAATCATTGCTAGAAAAAGCAACGGCATTATTGCCAACAGATAATTCCATTCCTCTAGAAGTAAGAGAATACTTAACCAACCAGAAGAATGACTTCATTTTTGGCGGGGAGTTTTAAGTCACCCATGAAATAAAAAAAGCCAAGCTTTTTGAGCTTGGCTAAACACCCCATAACGAGGAAGACACCTTTTAAATTACTTCACCCCATAAGGCTTTCCGTATGGAACATCTACCTTGCCATATCGACGGATACGAATATTGGCCTGTTCAGCGTGACCAGTAAAACCTTCCAAAATACATAGACGAGAGCAATATTCGCCAATTTTCACAGACGCTTCATCTGTCAGTACTTTTTGATATGTGCATGTTTTTAAAAACTTACCTACCCATAGACCACCTGTAAATCTAGCTGCACCAGAAGTAGGCAAGGTATGGTTTGTACCAATTACCTTATCACCATAAGAAACATTTGTTCTTGCACCCAAGAATAATGCGCCATAGTTCTGTAAACGAGCCAAGAAGAAATCTGGATCTTTTGTCATTACTTGCACATGCTCTGAAGCAATACGGTCTGACTCTTTAATTACTTCCTCATCGTTTTCACAAACGATAATTTCGCCGTAGTGTTCCCATGCGTGGCGCGCAATTGGGGCGGTATCTAAAATACCGAGTAATCTTTCCACTTCTGCTAATGTATCTTCAGCTAATTTTTTTGAAGTAGTAATTAACACTGCAGGAGAGGTAGGGCCATGCTCAGCTTGACCAAGTAAATCGGTTGCAACTAATTCACCATCTACTGAATCATCTGCAATCACCAACGTCTCTGTAGGGCCTGCAAACAAATCAATACCGACCGTGCCAAACAATTGGCGCTTAGCTTCAGCAACATAGGCGTTACCAGGGCCAACAATCATGTCTACTTTTGGGAATTCACCAATCCCAAGCGCCATAGAAGTAACCGCTTGCACGCCACCAATGCAGTAAATTTCATCGGCACCGGCTAAATGAATAGAAGCAACCACCGCCGCACTTGGCTTGCCTTCAAATGGAGGCGTTGTAGCAATCACTTTCTTTGCACCAGCAACTTTAGCGGTCACAATACCCATGTGTGCAGAAGCGAGAAGTGGATATTTACCACTTGGAATATAACAACCAACGGACTCTACCGGGATATTCTTGTGACCAAGAATCACGCCAGGGATAGTCTCAACCTCGATATCCTTCATTGAATCACGTTGGTGCTGAGCAAAATTACGAACTTGCGCCTGAGCAAATTTAATATCTTCAATTTGCTGCTCAGTTAATTCAGCCATACAAGCTTCAATTTGAGCCTGGCTTAAACGGAAATTTTCAGGATTCCATTTATCAAATTTTTCTGAATATTCATGAACAGCGATTGCTCCACGTTCGCTGATATCTTCAATCATGTCTTCTACCACTCTGCGTACTTGCTTAATATCTGCTTCGCCAGATACTTTTGAAGTGGTGGTCTTCAAGTAATAAGCCATACTTTCCTCGTTCTCAATTAGGGCAAAATTTGCATCAGACTTTATATTCTGGTGCCTCTCATTTATTGCCATTATCGAGAACCTCTTTTCGTGAAACAATTTCGCAAACTTCACAAAGTAGACTCAAACTGAAGCAGAAATCATAAATCTTTCATGCGCAAAATTAAGCGCTTACCTCTCCCCTAATAACCTTCGCAACCTGCCGCACCATTTGCTGCTTGTTGCGAATTTTCACAACATCCAGCCGTCATTAATATCTCTCAGACATATACTTATCTGGGATATTGCACATGAAATTTCTTATTAAAGCATCTATATCACTATCCCTGACTGTGGCACTCCCTGTTTGGGCTGAAAGAATAATCGTAGCTACCACCCAAAATAATCCACCCTATAGTTTTGTAACGAATGGCAAGCCAGATGGCTTTAATATTGCACTGATTCGTCTACTATGTGCCGATTTAAAAAGTGAGTGCGATCTAAAATTAGTCGATCCGATTCAAATTCAAAATCTAGTATCAAAAAATCAGGCAGCATTTGGTGTCGCATCAATCAGAAAGAATGAGGTTCAACCACAAAATCTACCAACAGAGGTTTATGGAAATGTGAAAGGTGGATTTGTCACTGCAGGTAAAACCGTTTATCCAGCTTTCCTCTCTTATGACTTTTTAGCGGGTAAACGCGTTGGATATGTGTCTAATTCTGCCTTCGAAAAACTCGTTAAAAAGAATTTTCCATCAGCAACTTCCTGGGGATATTTGAATTCTGGCGTTATGTTTAATGCCTTGAAAGATCAATTAATTGATTTAGCCATAGATGATTTAGGTGTCATTAACGATGAAGTCAGCCGGCGTAATGGTTCATTCACCGTTGTAGGCTCTCCTATTGTAGAAAGAAGAGTGCTAGGTGATGGTTACGTAATAGTTCTAAATAAGCAAAATGAAAAAATGCGTCAACAGTTAAACCAAGTCATTAAAACAAGAATTGCTGACGGTTCAATTAATCAGATTTCACTCAACTATCTCGGTTTTAAACTATTCTGAAAAACACTCCATAAATGTGCGGTGTATCTCCATATTGCTACTCGCAATAATATTTCCTTTAGTATGGAGATCGATCGGTGATCCGTCCCAATTGGAGATCACACCGCCCGCCCCTTCAATGATTGGCACAAGGGCAAGACAATCATACGGTTTGATATTGCACTCAACGACCACATCTACCGTTCCTAAGGCGATTCCAGCAAATGCATAACTATCATAGCAATATCGAAGATAAGATGAACGTTGGCGAATACGACTCAACACTTGTAGCTGTTTTTCCCCGATATATTTCTCTGGTGACGTAGTAAATGCGATTGCTTTTGCGGGATCTCTATTTTGCTTAGCATGGCATTGCTTACCATTGAGGAAAGTCTTGCCTAATTTTTTACTAAAGAAACGTTCATTGGTCACTGGAAAATCAACCAAACCCGCAATTGGTTGCTGGTTTTTAAGCAGCGCAATTAAAGTCGCAAATGTAGGCATTCCAGCAGCAAAACTCTTTGTACGATCAATGGGGTCTACCACCCATGTATATTCACTACCATTATCGATAAAACCAAACTCTTCGCCAAAAAAATTATGCTCAGGAAAATTTGCTTTTACATAAGAAGATAGCCACGCTTCAATTTGCATGTCCGCTTGTGTTACAGGCGATAAATCTGGCTTGTCATATACTTCTAAGGGCTGGCGAAAATACCGCATAGAGATTTCTTTTGCAGCATCAGCCATCTGAAAGAAGTCTTTTTCTATGTCTTTATCGAGTATTTTCATTTTTCAATTTCCCAAAAAATATGGGCGGTTAAAAAACCGCCCATATGATGTACAACTTAACTTGCTGACTTAACAGCTGCAGCCAATTTCTTCACAGCATCATCTGCACTCATCGATGGATTATTAGCAAAGCTTGTAATCGTATCGACATAAGCACCACGCAAATTACGTGGCAGTGCAATATTTTCCAAGAATGAAGGAAGGAAACCACCAGATTTAATTGAAGCAGCGCGATCAACAATTGCTTGCTTACCACACGCATCAAACTTATCGGCTGGAACATCCATAAATGGAGAAATTGAACCTTTGCGCAAGTTAAATAATTCTTGAGCAGATTTGTCCATCAGCAAATTCGAGAAAGCCTTTTGATTTGCTGCTGCATCCGCATTTTTTTGTTTAAACATCACAAAAACATCTGAAACAAAAACAAAGTTCGCATTGTTACCAGGCGCAGAGACACACACAAAATCTGTCCCTGGCACTTTATTTTGTTTCAAGAACTCGCCTTTTGCCCAGTCACCTTGAATCTGCATGCCTGCTTTTCCATTAATGACCATTTGTGTGGCAACGTTCCAATCACGTCCTGCACGGTTCTTATCTGCATAGGACAACACCTTTCTAAATGTTTCAAAGGTCTTTTTCATGGTGTCGCTTTGAATAGACTTTAAATCATGCTTCACGATGGCACTTTTATAAAATGCAGGACCACCCAAACCAATCATGATAGATGAAAAGATCTCTGCCTCTTGCCAATCTTCCCCACCTAAAGCCAAAGGAATAATGCCATCCTTTTTCATTTTTTCCGCTAATGCTAAAAACTCTGGCCACGTTGTCGGGGCTTTATCACCATATTTAGCTAGTACTTTTTTGTTAATCCAAAGCATATTCTCTCTATGCATGGTGATTGGAATACTATAGTAAGAGCCATTTACCTTAATGTATGGTTGCAATTCTTTTGGGATACGTGCATCTAAGTTACCTGCTTTTGCATACGCATCTAAGCTTTCTAATGTATTTTGCTGTTGATATGAGCGCATAAGCTCAGGAAATGTTGCCGCTGCAATAGGTGCACTTCCTGCTGCCAACCTCGCCTGCAAGGCTTGTTGAGCATTAGCTCCACCATCGCCAGCAATTGCAGAATCCTTCCAGCCAATCCCTTGTTTTGCTAATGCATCACGCAAACTCTGAATCGCATACGCTTCACTGCTAGACGTCCAGCCATGCATCACTTCTACAGTACCAGCTGCTTGAGCATAGCTTGCCGCAACTAAACCACCGATGATGCTTGAAGCAATAAAAGACTTGAACTTCCAATTTGTTTTACAAGTTTTTCTCATTACTATCTCCTTTAGAAAAGCACTACCGTGAAACTAATTAACTGCTACGTTGAAATCAGAAAAGGCAATATGCTCGGCCACTCTTAATGCTTGTGCGGCAATGGTTAATGCAGGATTAACGATCCTTCATGATTGGATGCGCTCTTCAGTCTTGGCATCAAAGAAAAGGATTTTGTTAACATCAATGCTTAAATGCATTTTTTCACCAGGATTTCCTAACCCCGGTGCAAGCCTTGCCATAAATGGCTCTGCATTTGCATTTAATTCAACAAAGTTGTCTGAACCTGTCGGTTCTACAACCTCTACCATTGCAGAGAAATTTCCCGGTAGTTGCTGATTTTCAGCCTGGACGTTAATCCACTCTGGTCTAAAACCAATGACGATTGGCTTACCTACATATTGTTTAATGCGATCAGAGACATTACCTAGATCAATACGGAATGGATTTACTTTATCTTCACTACCAACAAACATTACTTTGCCGTTAAGCATTTCTAAATGGCCAGAAACACAGTTCATCTGTGGTGAACCGATAAACTTAGCAACAAATAAATTGTTTGGTTTTTCGTAAATCTCTTGTGGTGAAGCGATCTGTTGAACAACGCCGCCATTCATAATGACAATCTTAGTAGCCAACGTCATTGCTTCAATTTGATCGTGTGTCACATAAACGGTAGTCGTCTTTACACGTTGATGCAGTTTCTTAATTTCCGCCCGCATGTCGGTGCGAAGCTTCGCATCAAGATTAGATAATGGCTCATCAAACAAGAAAATCTTGGGCTCACGAACCATCGCACGGCCCATTGCTACACGTTGGCGCTGGCCACCAGATAGCTGACTTGGCTTACGATCTAGTAATTTATCCAACTGCAAAATTGAAGCAACGCGCTTTAATTCATTTTCTTGTTCTGCTTTTGAAACACCTCTGACCTTCATGCCAAAAGTTAGATTTTTTCTAACCGACATCGTTGGGTATAGCGCATAAGATTGAAATACCATCGCGATATCGCGCTCTGATGGTTCTAAATCATTCACCACTAAACCATCAATAATGATTTCGCCACTTGTTACTGGCTCTAAACCCGCAATCGCATTAAGTAATGTTGATTTACCGCAGCCTGATGGACCTAGTAGCACCAAGAACTCACCATCATCAACATCAATATTGACCTCTTTCAAAATTTCAATATGGGCATATGATTTTTTTACGTTTTTGATATGTAAAGATGACATGATTAACCTTTCACTGCGCCAGCCATTAGGCCTCGAACAAAATATTTCCCGGCAAGAAAATAAACGACTAATGTTGGTAAGGCCGCCAATATTGCCGCTGCCATATTGGTGTTATATGGCTTCTCACCAGTACTAGTACTAACCATATTATTTAGTGCCACCATAATTGGTGTATTACTGCCACTTGTGAATGAAACACCAAACAAGAAGTCATTCCAAATACCGGTGAACTGGAAAATAATTGTTACAACAATCATTGGCACTGATAAAGGCAATACAATTTCGAAGAAAATACGATTAAATCCAGCACCATCTACTTGCGCTGCTTTAATTAATTCTTGTGGAACTGAAATAAAGTAGTTTCTAAAAAACATAGTGGTAAAAGGAATACCATAAACCACATGCACCAAAACCAGACCATATAAGCTATCCGCCAGCCCTAACCATCCGATTGATTTCGCAATAGGAATCACAACCGCCTGATATGGTACAAAGCTGCCAAAAAGGATGATTGAGTAAACTAATTTTGATCCTTTGAAATTAAACTTGGTTAATGCATAGCCATTAAATGCACCGATGAGTGTAGAAATGAGTACCGCAGGAATAACCATAATTAATGTCGTATGGTAAAAACCTTTTAACCCCACACAATCAATGCCCACACAAGCAGAATCCCAAGCATCCTTCCATGGTTGTAATGTTGGATTTAATGACCAAGCGAAGATCGATGTGTTTCTTACTTCATCAAGATCTTTCAAAGAGGCGATTAGCATCACAACAAGAGGCATGAGGAAAAAAAGAACAAAAATGGCTAATACAAAGTAAAGCGCAAATCTTCCAACTTTTTTCTCAAACTTCTTTGATGAACGGCTCTTCATTTGTTTATTTTGAATTACGGCGCTCATTTCTCATTTCCGAATAAAGATATGGAACAATAATGGCAATCACAGTAAGTAGAATCATTACTGCACTTGCTTCCCCTTGCGCTAATTCACCACGACTAAATGTCATTTTGTACATAAATGTCGTTGGCAAATCACTTGAATACCCTGGTCCACCGTTTGTTAATGCAATGACCAAATCAAATGAACGAATTGCTTGATACACCAAAATAATAATCACAGTGAAAAATGCAGGACGAAGTACAGGCAATATAATTTCTAGATAGATACGGGTATAACCAGCGCCTTCCATTCTAGCGGCCTTGATAATTTCATTATCAACACTTCTGAGACCTGCAAGGAAAATTGCCATAACAAAACCAGCGGTTTGCCAAATCGCAGCAACAATCACCGCATAAATAGACATTTCGGGATTCACTAACCAATCCACATGAATATTTAGACCAATTGAATTAAATAATCGATCTAATCCAGTATCTGGGTTTAATATCCACTTCCATGCAACACCCGTCACGATTAGCGAAACGGCCATTGGATAAAGGAAAATCATCCTAATAGCACCTTCTGCACGGATTTTTTGATCCAGCAAAATTGCCATTAATAACCCGAGAGCCATCGTCACTACGACAAAGAAAATAGAGAACGTAAATAGGTTATTGACAGAGACCATCCATCTTTCAGAGGCCCACAATTTGACGTACTGCTCAAAGCCAACAAACTCATAAACTGGAAAGTATTGAGACCCCGTAAATGAAATCAACACAGACCAACCAATAAATACATAAACAGCTACTAGCAACACCAAAATGGATGGTGATACAGTCAATGCAGCAAAAAAGTTATTGCTAAATACGCGTTTTGATTTTGCTCTTTTTAGCGTGGCTTGCTGATTAACTGATTGATTTGCTTTTAGAACTTCTCGCATCTCTCCTCCTACCTTTTTTAAAAAGGAGGGACAAAGCCCCCCCTTTTTTGTCTACTTACATGTGCTGCTCTAGATCACGACCTTCTTGATACTCACGATGGTTTTCTTCGATATCTACGTAAGCAGGTACTGGGAAATCCCACCAGCCAGGTGTGTAAGGGCCAGCTGCGTCACGGGATGTAATCACTTCCACTAGTGATGGGCCATTGCATGCAAGTGCGGCTTTTAGCGCAGGGTTCAGCTGAGAAGCATGTTCGACTTTCCAAGCTTCCAAACCAAAGCTACGAGCAATTTGAGTAAAGTCTGGAGAGTAAGGCTTGCCATCTGGTGTATTGAACTCACTACCCACATGACGCCCCATGATCTTGCGTTGACCACCACGGATAGACATATAGCCAGAGTTGTTTTGCACCAAGAACACGACAGGAATGTTGTGCATGACACAAACAGCCATTTCTTGGAATGACTGCATAAAGTCACCATCACCAACAATACAAACCACTTGGCGTTGTGGCATAGCTAGTTTTGCACCAATTGCTGCAGGAACCGCCCAGCCCATAGAAGAGAAGCTTCCGGATGTTAAATGCGTTCTAGGCATATACACAGGGAAGGTTTGTTTGACGGCACCTTGCGTATTACCCGAACCCACCACAACAATGCCATCACGATCCATTAACTTACGTAATTCACCCAATGGGCGTTGTGAAGTAAATGGTGTGGCATCGCTATCACGGCGGCGAGCCAATAGCATTTCCCATTCATCTTTTAGCTTTTGCAAATCACTGAAGTAAGCATCGCGTTTGGCTAGCACGGCTTTGGAGTCTTCAGCAGAAATGGCTGCTAGCATATCTGTCAATGCACTCTTCGCATCAGCAACCACACCAACTTCTGTTGGATAGTTCTTACCAATTTCTTGGAAATCGATATCAATGTGAATCAGTTTTGCAGGAGGGAAAGAGAAGCTGCAATCTTTGCGGTAGCTAGAAGCAGACCAGTCAGTGAAACGACAACCAACTGACAGCACCACATCCGCTTTAGTCGCAATTGCGTTACCACATGTAGTACCAGTTTGACCAACAGACCAAGCGTTCAAGAAGTGATCTTCTGGAATTGCACCTTTACCATTCCAGGTTGTTACCACTGCAGCACCGATTTTTTCAGCCAGTGCCACTAGCTCTGGAGAGGCTTCCGAAGTAATTGCACCACCGCCAGCAACAATTACCGGGCGCTCAGCAGACAGCAGCAATTTGACAGCTTTTTCAATCACAACCGGATCTGCACGCATACGACCTGCAGCCATACGCTCGCTTAGCGAGTGAATTTCTACATCGGCTGTTTCTGCCTGTAAATCCATTGGAAATTCAATATGCACAGGGCCTGGGCGGCCTGTTAGCATCGTATTAAATGCGCGGTGCATTAAGAATGGGATTTCATCTACACGTTTAGCTTGCCAGTGACGCTTGGTAACACCTTCAACTACGCGAGGAAAGTCATTCGACTGAAAACGGTCTAGCTCTTGCATCACACCATGGCCAGCCATGTGCGTTGCTGGCGCGCCGGTCAACAAAATAGTTGCAGTAGAATCTGCGTAGGCGGTTGCCAAACCCAAAATCGTATTTGATGCACCAGCACCAATTGAGGTCACCGCTGCCATTGGCTTGCCTGAGGCACGGTAGAAACCATCGGCCATATGCACGGCACTTTGCTCGTGCATTACTTGAATAAATGGCAATTCTGAGCCAGGCTCTAGAAATGCATCAGTCATCGCCCAACAGCCATGACCAGGAATACCTGCAACGTATTGCACGCCGTATTGTTTTAGTGCTTTGGCAATAATTTGCCCACCGGTAAGTTTCACTGTTATCTCCAATCGATTTATTTATTGAATAACTTCAGAGGATTAGTCTCTAACTGCCCACTGAATGCCACGGCGAGTCATTTCCATTACTTCTGGAATAGAAAACTCTGTTACTGTGTGGCCGATGGCTTGGTAGAACACCTTGCCTTTACCCCAGCGGCGTTTCCACGCTTGCGGCATTTCCACTCCGTCAATCCATGGGAAAACATTGCCGGTGAACTTGGTCGTTGCGATTACTTCGTTTGCAGGATCTACATGCATGTAGTACTGCTCTGAATACACTTTGAATGTGTTCAAGCCTTGTGTAATTTCTTCATCTGGATTGGTGAAGGTCACTTCATAAGGAACAAAATCACCTGGGTGACAAATAAATTGACCACCTAGCACGTAATGGAACATGTGGTTATCATTCAGCGCATCAGCAGTACCGTGCCAACCAACTAGACCCACGCCTTGCTCAACGGCAGAAACCAATGCCGCCTCTTCCGCTTTTTCCAGCTTACCTTGTGTCCAGTTAGGAATAATTAGGTCAAATTCACGCAGATTCAGCGTCAGCAGATCAGATAGATTGGTTGAGCGAGTTACTTCAAATCCTTGAAGCAAATGCTCTTCAGCAAAATCGGCGATCGCCTCTGGGTAGTGCCCCGGCCATCCGCCAGATAACATCAATACTTTTTTCATCGTCCCTCCAACTCACCAATTGAAATGTGTTTGTGTGAATGAAGTATCTGATTTGAGGCAACTCGTCACAATTTCGCAGGATCTGTTTTTTGTGCGCACACTGACGCACATTTCATAAAAGCGTGATGTTCTAGTAACGTAAAAGTGAATTGCGCTTCACCAATGAAAAAACCGAGCCTAATGCTCGGTTTTTTCATTGGTGAAGCGAGGTGGAAACTTGCTTTAGATAATCAGGTTTTCTAGCGTCGTTTTCAAAGACTGAGCCACTGTTCTGCCATCTTCTTCTTGCTGTTTCTTGCAAAATAATTCGCAACTCCACCAACCGTTATAGCCTGTAGATTTCACTGCGTCAGTCCACTCTTTTAAGTCTAAGACTCCTTCACCGGTTGGGATATCTCTAAGTACTTCTTCATTAGGAACTTCTCCACCATATGGCAAAGAATCACAGACATGCACACCATAAATTAAATTTTTGTCTAGTTTTGAAACCTCTTCAGGCGTCACACCAGACGTATAACAATGCCAGTAGTCGATCACGATTTTTAAATTGTCCCGCTCCGCTTGATTGATCAGCGCGACAGATTGCGAAATACCGCTGACAGGCGCCCAAGACAGGGTCTCAAGATACAATATCAAACCATAGTCTGATGCCATATCTGCCAGCTTACGCATATTTGCAGCAGTGATCTTATGTTGCTCTTCTTTGCTTAAACCCAGCACGCCTGTATATCGCTCAGACTTTCCAAACTGCTTAAACTCAAGCACCGCATTCACATCCACTGGACCTGTTAGAATCTGAACCCCACCTGCACCAATCAAATGAGCGGTCTCAAATAAGCTTTCTGCTTCATTAAATAAACTAACACTATCAGCACCATGTCGTTCAATATCAATGAGAAAACCAAAACCCGGCACATAATAATTTTTTAATAATGCAGATAGATCTACCTTTGTTTTGCCTGTCTCAAGATAGGATTGCACTTTAAATTTAGAAGTCTCTATGCCATCAAATCCCAATTCGGTCGCAATCTTTAGATCTTCTTCAATACTTAAGTATTTGGTTGCTGTGGAGTGTAAAATAATTGAATTAGGTTTCATTCTGCACCCTTAGCAGATTGTTTAATCATATCCGCAGCTTTCTCACCAATCATGATGCAGACAGCATTTGGATTACCAGAAATTAGCGTTGGCATAATTGACGCATCTGCGACTCTCAGCCCTTTAATCCCTTTTACTTTTAATTGAGCATCGACTACCGAAGCCTCATCGGCCCCCATCTTGCAAGTACCTGAAGGATGCAGTGCCGCATGTGCTTCATTCTTACAAAACTCTCGCAATTCTTCTTTAGTCCGAGTAGTGGCACTTGGCACATGACGCTTTGCAATATATTTTGCAAATACAGACTGCTCCATAATTTCTTGACCAACCAAACACCCTTCTGCCAAACAATCCAGATCATATGGATCAGAGAAGTAATTTGGATTAATTACTGGGTTATCTAACGGGTTATTGCTACGAAGCTTAACCGTACCTCTCGATTTTGGTCGGATCTGCCCAAGATTTATTGTGCAACCATTCCCACCAGGTACTGCGTCAACTCCCTCTTCAACGCCAGCCCCTACCACCATAAAGTATTGAATATCCGGTGTTTTGGCTTGTTTATCTCCCCACCAAAATGCACCGCCTTCAATTAAATTTGAAACAGCAGGACCATTTTTAAACAACACATATTCAAGCCCAGCCATCGCCTTCCAGTGCAATTTCTTATACTTATCGTAACTATGTGGGCCGGTTAGTTCGTAAATTAATGAAATTTCAATATGATCTTGAAGATTCTTACCAACCCCTGGTAAATGCTGTTTGACAGCAATACCATGCGCACGCAATTCTTCCTGATCACCAACACCGGATAGCATCAATAGCTTAGGAGAGTTAATTGCCCCAGCGGAGAGAATCACTTCTTTATTTGCACGAATGACTTC
Organism: Leeia speluncae; assembly: GCF_020564625.1. Taxonomy (NCBI): domain Bacteria; kingdom Pseudomonadati; phylum Pseudomonadota; class Betaproteobacteria; order Neisseriales; family Leeiaceae; genus Leeia; species Leeia speluncae. The sequence goes on along the minus strand of NZ_JAJBZT010000007.1, from coordinate 12,738 downwards.
GGTTTGATTACCTTTAATCACTTCAACGCCAACAGCTCGACCTTCTTCAATAAGGATTCGGGCAACTTTACATTTTGTTCTAATTTCGAGATTATTTCGGCGTTTCGCAGGGTGAATATAGGCAACGGCGGCACTACTTCTTCTGCCATTTTTTGCCGTAATTTGATATAGGCCACAACCTTCAGGATCCCCAGAGTTAAAATCAGGGTTATATTTCATTCCATATTGTTGACAAGCTTTTAGCCATACTTTGGTCAATGGATGAATATATTTAATGTCTGAAACGCCTAAAGGTCCGCCTGTCGCGTGTTCATTATTACTAAAGCGCTCGTTATCTTCTGCCTTTTTAAAGTATGGCAGCACATCTTTGTAGCCCCAGCCATTTGCACCAGAGGCTTCCCACCCATCATAGTCTTCAGGCACGCCACGAATATAGATCATGGCATTCACAGAGCTACCACCTCCAAGCACACTGGCTTGCACCATGGTGCGGCCATGACTATTACCGTCAGCGCCTTGCCATTCATACCGCTTTAATAAACTACCTTGCGCTGTTTTATAGTAAGTACCAGGTATATGGATATACGGATTCCAATCACTAGGACCTTCTTCCAACAACAATACGGAAGTAGCTGCATCCTCACTTAATCGCGAGGCAATGACACATCCCGTAGAACCACCACCAACCACAATGTAATCAACCATATTCATCCTACTTTTCACTTCGTCAAATAATCTGCTGAAAGGCAGACTATTTTTTCTGTTGTTATTCAATGCACGCATTAGTACTAATCAACGTTACATTTATCAGAAAGTGGGATCAATTTCGCAGCCACCAGAAAGCCAGACGCAATCTGACGCACTGATAGAGTGAACGGCTAAAATGAAAAGTAAGTTGTGGGACTACTTGAATTTAAGCTTGGTTAAAGTAAGTAGAGGAATAATCAAAAATAAGCCAACCAAGAGCCAAAATGCGCCTACTAAACCCAACCAAGCAGAAAGTAAACCAACGATAGCAGGGCTCATTAATGTGCCACCATATCCAGCTGTCGTTAATGCTGCAATCGCAGCCCCCGTTGGCATGACCGTTTGGTTCGCTGTGCGTCTAAATAAAATAGGTACAATATTAGAAGCACCGAATCCGATGAGTAAAAACCCTAATGCATTTAACGAAATGGAGTTGACGGTCAAAATCAACACAAACCCTGCAATGGCTACTACGCTACTTGATAGCAACAGTTTTTTCTCTCCATAAACATGGCTTAGACGATCTCCAACCAATCTGCCAGTTGTCATCGCAATGCTAAATAGAACAAAGCCAAATCCGGCATATTTACTTGCAACGATACCCCCTTCCGAAATTAAGACCGCCGACCAATCCAAAATGGCACCTTCGGCAAAAAAGCACACGGCACACATCAGGGAGAGGATTAATACGGGACCTTTCGGTACAGCAAATAATTCTGCAGTCTGATCAGGCTTATCTTTAAATAGTTTGGGATACGCCAATAGAGTGACAATTAACATCAGCATTGCACAGATGAGGCAACTAACAAATGGGGACACATCCAACGCTGTTAACAAGGTCATTGTGCCAGCACCTGCTATACCGCCTACACTCGCCATTGCATGAAAACCAGAAAGTAGTTTTTCATTGCTTTTATGCTCTACTTGAACAGAATGGATATTCATGGCGACATCCATTGTTCCTAATGACGCGCCAAAAATAAATAAGACGAGTGCTAGCATGCTTGGCGTAGTGACAATCGGCAGCATAGGAAGCGTCAATGCCATCATGATTGAAGATACCATGATAGGGTATTTGCAATTGATCTTAGAACAAAGCGCCCCGATGAGAGGCATCACCAAAATGGCTCCAATGCCCATTGCTAATAAACTTGCACCTAATACATCATTTGTGGCGTTTAGATGAGACTTAATAAAAGGGACTAAAGGTGCCCAGCAAGACAATGCAAAGCCTGCTGTAAAAAATACCAATCTGGTAGCTAGTTTAGCTTTTACTATTTGTATAGAAATCATTAGTTAGGAGACTATAAATTTAAATAGTGTCCACACTAGTCAATTCCAAATGAAAAAGCAATTTCGCAACTTATATTTATTTTAATGCACTGTGATGCATTGATTGTTAAATAGTGAAATTAAAACGGTAATAATTAATTCATTTATCTACGATGGTCTAATATAATTTAATCCAGTTAGAAAGTTAAATTGCTTATTTTTATCATGAAAAAACATCGTAACAATGTAAATATCTGCTGAATGATGAAGATCTAAATCCTTCTTGAATTACATTAGAATCACTTCAAAGGTGAGAGACAGATGAAATTGCTCATGAAAAGCAATAAAGGTCTTCGTGTAATCTTGCTCGCAATGCCATTCATGCGCTGCTTTTGATTCAAAACATTCGATAAACACCAATCTATCAGGATCATCTGTACACGTAAAAAAGTCATATGCAATACAACCGGCCTCTTGTCTTGTTTGCGCTTGCACAGGCGCTGCTGCAGCCAAAATCTTATCTCTAGTGTCCGGTTGAAGCTGGATCGTAATTAAAAACTTGTACATACCAATGCCCCTTTGGTGAATGAAGATGACATAGCATGTACAATTTTACGGATGATCAAAAGAAATGCGGAATGCCCATGACAGAAGTTGCCAAGATAAATGCACCACCAGCCGATGAAAGAACAATTGCCAACGCTTTCAGATAAAACTTACGGGCTTCTTCTGACCTTTTTGTAACTGGTTTCATAACAGCCTCCTTAGTTGAACAACGTGATAACAGCTTAACGACGGATGCTTAAGGGATGCTTAAAATGGGGTGTATAACAATGAATAAAGTGAAATCTTTGATCCGCACTGCGTTTAAACTAGGGCGGATGTACGATCGCTAAAAAAGTCTATTTGACCACTTATGTAAGTTCGCCAAAACGGAAGCTAGACGCAGTCACACCACCAAAAATATTTTTTTCGTGATACACGCAATAGGCTTTTTCAGACTCCGCAGCACCTAAAGCAGTCATCAGCGGAATCAAATGATCTTCGCGTGGATGGGCAATTCTGGCAGACGGTGCTTTTGTCCAATCGCACACAGTCGCCGTTCTCTCTTCTTGCGATTCAATTGCTAAGGCGGTTTGTAGCCAAGCATCAAATTGCTCTGAAGGCACTTTACCAGCCGCGCCAAATTGGCGCAGGTTGTGGTAACTCAGCCCACTACCCACAATTAAGATACCCTCTTCTCTTAACGGTGCTAATGCACGGCCTAGCTTTACATGCTCTAGCGGATCATAGTGCGTGCGCATAGAAAGTTGCACAACAGGAACATCTGCCTCAGGGTACATCACGACAAGTGGTGCAAACGTACCGTGATCAAAGCCACGCTCTGGATCGATTGCTGCAGGCAAGCCTGCTGCTTCAATTAGTGATTTCACTCTTTCTGCCAAAGCAGGATCGCCCGGCGCAGGGTACTTTACTTGATACGTATGCGGAGGAAATCCGTAATAATCGTAAACCATTGGCGGCACAGGATTACCCATTACCGTATAAGCAGTTTCTTCCCAATGCCCAGAAATCATCAATACTGCTTTAGGTTTCTCACCTAGTTCATTCACCATTGCCACTAATGATTCTTCAAGCACTTTCATTTGTGCACGAAAATCCGGCATGTATGGCCAAGGACCACCACCATGAGAAATGTAATAAGTAGGCAACTTCTTCACAAGACTTCCTTTTGTTCGGGCTTTTATATTAACCAAAATGCTAGCACGCACTAACGGCACGCATTTCGGAAAAAAGCGAACAAGCTATGCAGAAATTTTGAATAGATAAAATTGGGACAAAAAAACCGGCTTGGAAGTTCCAAAGCCGGTTTCTAGAGATGTGTAAAAATGGTGATTAATCTTCAGATATTTCTTTAGGATGCGGATATACCCGTAACAAGACAATTCTCGGGCCATTCATTTTTTTAATCACGATATCGAACTGATCAAACGCAACGCGATCCCCCTCTTTCGGGATTTCACCTAAACGCCACATCACCAAGCCGCCAACAGAATCGGCATCTTCTTGTTCAATTTCGATTCCAAGTGCGCGCTCTAGAGAGAATACTGGCAAGCTACCTTTACCAATCATGGTGCCATCATCTAGTAACGACCAATCATGATGATGTTGGCGGAATTCATCTCTTATTTCCCCCACCATGGCACCTAGCACATTGTCTAGGGTGATAAAACCCAATGGATCTTCTGGCTTATACGCCACCACGGCAAAATGAGGGCCACCGGTTTTAAAGCGTCTAAATAAATCCATTACCGCTTCATCTGGCTGCACATACACCACCGGCTGCATAATTTTGCGCCAATCAACTTCGTTTGGATCACGTTGCAACGCTAAGAATAGATTTTTTAAGTGCACAACGCCGAGCACTTTCCCTTCTTCATCAATAAAGGGATAACGACTAAAACGGTGAAGACTGATAATTTCTAGATTGTCCGCTAAGGAGTTTTCCTCCTTTAGCGCAATCACTTCACTAAAAGGTCTCATCAAATCAGAAACCTCCAAGTCGCCCACATCTAATGAGTGCGCGAGAATTTTCCAATCGGACTGAGTAAAGTTATCTGCATTATTACCCGTGCGAAGAATCACTTTTAACTCTTCAGAAGAGTAATGCGCATCATGGCTATTATGTCCATCGGCCAGACCAATCCAACGCAGCACTTTATTAGAGCTAGCGTTTAGCACCCAGATAGCGGGGTACATAACATGGTAGAAGCTATACAAAGGAATAGCACACCAAATAGCCACGCGTTCTGACATGCGAATAGCCATGGATTTTGGTGCGAGCTCCCCCACCACAATGTGAAGGAATGAAATCGTAAAGAAAGCAAAGAAAAATGAAATGCCGTGTACAACTTGCGGTGAGAAAATTCCAATCGCGTTTAAGATGGGAGAAAGTAGATCGGCAAATGCAGGCTCACCCACCCAACCAAGGCCAAGTGACGCAAGCGTAATACCTAATTGGCAAGCAGATAAATAGGCATCCATGTGGCCATGGACTTTAGCCAAGATACGTCCGCGTAAACCTAGCGACTTTGCAATCGCTTTTACACGGGTTGCCCGGAGTTTCACCAGACCAAATTCAGCAGCAACAAAAAAACCATTCAGAACAACTAAGAAAAATGCCAGCAACACTAGCAATAAATGACTACCCATATTGTGAGCAGTTAAGCTCAGCCCCTTTCAGAATAATGAGGTCACATTCTAACGGACATTCAGCAAAATCGCATCGGTAAATTCTTTTTTGTCAGGTATTGTTAGGTGAAATTTTCATGAAAACATCAATTTTTAGTTGGGCTACGATGGTATTTCAACCGCCAACCACAATCAACAATGCAAATTGACGCACATGAAAAATCGTTTTTTCTTTTACCAAACGATATAATCGATACTATTCATACAATTTATATTGATCGCCAAAGATGACAGAAACTAGCAGCACAAGCACACCTGCCATTAAACCTTGCCCTAAATGTGGTCAGCCAGGGGCTATCCGTAAAGCGGGTTCTAACCGTGTGTGGGTTCAGTGCGCAAAATATGGGAAGGATGGTAATTGCACGGCAATTAGCCGCCCAGAAGCGAATAAAAAAGATGCTATTACCGTATGGAATAAGATGAAGTAATTATCCACATACGAAGCATGCTTTTTATAGAAACAGGGCACTTCATGCGGTTGAAGTGCCCTGTTTCATTTCAAAGTAAGCTTATTTTCCGACATACACCATACGCAACACGTCTGCATTACGATCTTCTGTCATTAGCAAACTTCCATCACTCGCCATTCTCACATCCACTGGAGCGCCCATTGGTTGCGCCCCTTTGGCACCCCATCCATCAATCAGCACTTTAAAGTTACCTTGTGGTGCCCCTTGGTCGTTGGTTTTAAAGCTAACTAACCGATGCCCGTTGTCACGGTAACCATGGAAACCGACAATTAAATTACCGGCATATTCGGCAGGGAATTGTTTACCTGTATAAAAAATCATGCCTAAAGGCGCTGCATGCCCTGGTAGTAACTTGGCTGGAGCGGTTGTTTTTTTGCAGTCATATTTAGGGAATTCTGGACTAGCTAGTTGATTATCATAGCAATATGGCCAACCGTAATTTGTACCTGCAACTAATTGATTAATTTCATCATGTGGTAGGTCGTTATCGTTCGGTAGATTGAGTTTTCGACCAATGGCATCTCGGCTATTTTCACCTTGCCAAACCTGACCAGATTTTGCATGTAATGCAAGTGCAACAGAGTTGCGTAAACCACTCGCAAAAACAGACCACTCGACTAATTTGCCACCAGGTTTATCAAACTTATATTTTCTAACTACGCCTCTCGCCTCTTTGCCTTCCGCTTCTTTACAAATAGCTTGGCCAGCTGCGCTATCACAATTATCACTTTCGCTACCGGTGTTAACCAGTAAGTCACCTTCTTTATTAAACAGCAAGCTAACCAACGGGTGACGTCCGGTAGATGGAAGTGCAGGTAAAGCAGATGAGCCACCGATTAAGTCTTCTTTTTTAGGCGCACTGTCTAATGGGTTAAAGCGAAACACACCACCAACATAGCCTACATAAGCCATTCCATCTGGCCCTTGAATCACCCCGTGGGGACGATCAATTTTATCGAGCAATTTGGTTTTTTCTGTTTTACCGCCAGAAAACTTTAGTTTCCAGATACTTCCTTTGTTATTTTGCCAACCACCCATATCTACTAATAAAGCCTCTCCATTGGCTAGCGGTAAGATGCCTCGGGGAAAGGTGAAGCCTTCTGCGACTAAGCCAACACAAAATCCTGCCGGCGTAGTGACATTAATTTTAGGAAAACCGTCACATGTGCCTGAAGTGGGATACCCTGCAGCCATTACATGGGCACTTGCCATAAAAATCGTGGTCAAACTAGTCGTACGGATCAGTTTCTTGATCATAAGGAGAAAACCTTTTGGGTTGATCGTTGCAAAAATGTTACATTATTACTATGGCATGAAAGAATACAGTGTATCAATAATTACACATGCTAGACTGAAATTATGAAAACCTATCGTATTACGATTACGCTTGCGCCACTGAGCGAACTAGAATGTCATCGTGCACTCGATGCCATTAATCAGTACTGGCGCCGCCCTGAACAGCTCAGCCGCAAACCGTGGCAGGGAGCGTTCATCCTGACTGCGTCTGCAGAAATGGAGATGTCGGTACTAGAAACAGAGCGTTTGTTCGGTAAACGAATTTCATCTGCTATTTGGCGTCGTCTAGGACGCTATGTACGTGTAACGGTAGATTTCACCGGCATCGATGCTGATAATAATAGTTTGTTAGAATTTGATGAATCCCACTATCGTGAAGCGATGTCGATTCGTTAAACAAGCTAATCTAGCACGCAGAGTTGCCAACTAAGCCAGCTAACATTTTGTTACTGGCTTTTTTGTTGGATTTTCACCCATTCATCCTGTTTGCTTACTTTTCGCATATTCTCCCCTATTTCTCCGAATTAGACATTGATGGAATGTCATGCTATTTGCAACTTCTCACAAATGACATTTGCAAGTAAAATCAAAAACAATGTCATAACTGACTAGCAAAACATTCCAATCTTCACACGTAACACTTGCTAGTGAACCTCCCCAATTCGGACGAACAGCATGCATCAAACACTTACAGAACAACATTGTCACTTCTCTACCCATGATAATGTGAAGTTATTTTATCGATATTGGCCTTCAGAGCTACCTAAAGAACAGCGTCGTGGTGCAATCGTTTTATTTCATCGTGGCCATGAACATTCAGGAAGAATGGCTCATCTTGCTTCTGAATTAGGGTTAACCGATTTTGATGTTTTTGCCTGGGATGCCCGAGGACATGGACAATCGCCAGGAGCCAGGGGAGATTCCCCTAGTTTTGCAACTTCTGTGCGGGATGTTCAAACATTTATCAGGCACCTTTCCGATGAATATGGATGGAATGAAGAGTCCCTATTTATCATAGCCCAAAGCGTAGGGGCGGTATTGATTAGTACATGGGTGCATGATTACGCTCCACGTATTCGAGGAATGGCGCTTGCCTCACCAGCATTCAAGGTAAAGCTATATGTTCCTTTCGCAAGGCAAGGACTTGGCTTATTAAAGAAAATACGCGGGAATTTTTTTGTTAATAGCTATGTAAAATCTAAGTTTTTAACTCATGATATCAGCCGACAGCAAAGCTACGACTCAGACCCCTTAATTAGTCGTCCAATTTCAGTGACAGTATTGTTAGGTCTATATGAAGCGGCTGATCGTATTGTTGCAGATGCGCATGCAATCGTAACCCCCACCATTCTATTAACTTCTGAGTCGGATTGGGTTGTACATCAACAACCGCAGATCGAATTTTTTATTCGGCTTAGCAGTACAAAGAAATCGTTAGTCCGATTATCTGGTTTTTATCACGATACCCTAGGAGAAAAAGATCGGCATCTGGCGATTGATCCAATGAGGAAATTTATATTGGATTGTTTCAGCACTCCATTTGAACATCCTAATTTTCAACAGATCGACCAATTAGGCCACAGTGTTGAAGAGTCGAAAAAAATCAGTACCCCGTTATCTAGCTGGAGCCCTTCTGGCTTGTACTGGGCTTTGGGAAGGTTAAACATAAAACTGGGCTCGCTATTATCAGTTGGGTTACAACTGGGCAGGAAAACAGGATTTGATTCGGGCAGTACGCTCGACTATGTGTATCGTAATCAAGCCAATGGACGTAGCCTGATTGGACGCTTAATTGATCGCCACTACTTAAATGCAATCGGCTGGAAAGGTATCCGTCAGCGTAAAGTTCATATTGAAGAATTACTTCAAATTGCTACCAAACACTGTGAATCGGCAGGTATGCCACTTCGCCTTATCGATATTGCAGCTGGACACGGCCGCTATGTGTTGGATGCTGTAAAAACGCTACAGCAGCAAGGTCGCATTTTTGAAAAAATAACATTACGCGACTATAGCGATATCAATGTTCGTGATGGAAAAGCACTGATCGAAGCAAGACAATTATCTAGCAATACCAGTTTTCTGCAGGCAAATGCGTTTGATGAAAAAAGCATTGCCAATACAACCCCAAAACCTAGCATTGGTATCGTGTCAGGACTCTATGAGCTATTTCCTGAAAACACACTGATTCGACAATCCTTGAGAGGAATGGCAAGTGCCATTCCTGCAGGTGGTTATTTAGTCTATACCAACCAGCCATGGCACCCTCAACTAGAGTTGATCGCCAGAACATTGACTAGCCATCGAGAAGGGAAAGATTGGGTAATGAGAAGACGGACTCAAGCAGAGATGGATGATTTGGTACGTGAAGCAGGCTTTGTCAAGCTAGAAGAACGCATTGATGAATGGGGTATATTTACCGTGTGCTTGGCACAACGCAGCATGGATTAATGCATGCACGCTGTTCTAAAGCATCCGATTATTCGGAGTATTGTTTGGTTAGCCATACTCGCACCATTCTTTTTTTGGTCTTATGGTTGGGCAAACCACTATGCGGCCAATTTGCCTACGGTTCCTTCCATTCAATTTTCTTGGGAAAGTAACATCCCATTTATACCATGGATGATTCTTCCTTATTGGTCCATTGACCTGCTATACGGCTTGGCTTTTTTAACCTGTAAAGAAAAACAAAGTGTCGATCGTTATGCACTAAGGTTACTTACTTCGCAAATCATTTCTGTCGTTTGTTTTATTGTTTTCCCGCTCCGTTGCCTTTGGATAAAACCAGAGGTAACAGGTACTTGGGGAGCTTGGTTTGCACAATTAATGGCGTTTGATCTACCTTACAACCAAGCACCCTCTTTACATATTAGTTTACTCGTCATTATTTGGAGTCAGTTTGCAACTCGTTTGCGTGGATGGAGTTGGGCTGTTTTTTCTTGCTGGATGGTGCTGATCGCGATCTCGGTTCTAACAACTTACCAACATCACTTTTTAGATATACCAACTGGTGTACTTGTGGGTTTATTTGCACTTTGGTGCTGGCCAACAACATTGGCGCATCATTCACCGATCTTTAGTAATGCAAAGAGAACCGTGGTAAGAAATAGTTGGAAATTAGCAAGTGGCTACTTTCTGGGGGCAATTCTGTGCTTAGGTTCTTTGCTTTTACTGGGGTGGATGGAAGGGTTTGGCATATTACTACTCTGGATTTCCATCTCATTACTCATGGTTTCTGCTTGCTATGCGATGGGAAGACCGGATTGGTATCAAAAAATGGATGGCTGTCAGAGTGTGGCTGCCTATTACTTACTACTCCCTTATCAACTTGCAGCGAAGTTTAATGCGGCGTTCTGGACGAGGAAGATTGAAGTAGCACATGAAATCGTACCTAATGTGTATTTAGGCAGATGGTTATCTAGAAAAGCTTGGCAAAATTGGCGTCACCAGAATTCTCACGCTATTCGTTTTGATCTTTGTCCTGAATTAAGCGATTTTCCCTATTCAGTGGAAAAACGGGCGGGTAATTTTATATCGATAGCATTTTTAGATTTGTTAGCACCAACGACAGAACAATTAGCTCTAGCGGTGAGAACACTAGATAAACTATATGCAGCCCCAAATTCGCCTAAGATTTATGTATGTTGTGCACTTGGGTTTTCTAGGAGTGCGTTAGTGCTAGCTGCTTGGTTAATTTATTCAGGTAAGGCTAGCTCTGTTGAAGAGGCTATTACTTTGATCCAGCAAAGAAGGACGTGTATTGTCATTTCACCAAGTGGCATAGTCGCCCTAACGCGCTTCAAAGAAAGCGTGAAGAATGATTGACGAATGGCAACAAGAAAAAAGTGTTGCACGCCAGACTGCTAGATGGATTTTTATCGTTTGGTTTAGCTGGGGATTGATCTTAGCCCTAATGCATCTTCAAACTTGGCTAGCAATATTTACGAACATTCAATGGGGAATCGCTTGGGTAAGTTGCTTTACCGTATATTCGTATTTTGCGCTGCGTACAGGTTTTGACTTTCTCATTTTTACTTGGTTTGCTAGTGCACACAACGAAGCAACTTGGCGTCATCGGGTATTCTCTTTTGATCGCTGGCTAAGCAAAAAGAATACTCCATCGCCCGTCCAAGCCACTGAACATCGCACCATGCACAATCGTCAGCATGGCGTGTATCGACTTCTGTTTAAACAATCTCTGATGGCTATCATCTGGATTGTTTTAATTGCTCTATATCCAAAGTAGCCACAACGATCAGTGCCCATGACGAAACCGACTACGCGTCTCAGAAGGAAGTTCATTAAAGAGTTTACTGTAGTCTCTAGAAAAATGACCTAGATGATAAAACCCCCAGAATCCAGCCGCCTCGCGGACGGTATTGCAGGTTGGGGACTCGCTACTTAACATTCTTCGTACCCCATTTAGGCGGATTGAACGTAAGTAATCCACCGGCGTTGTATTGGTGATTAATTGAAAACTATTTTGTAGCGTACGACGACTTACTTTTAGTTTGTTACACAAGTCTAATACGGAAACAGGTTCTTCTGGGCTTGCCGTTACAATGACTTGGCTTCTTTTCACAATGTCACAGTGTGTAGCGTAAGTAATATTCATTCTTGCGCCGGGAGTAACCTCGTTCAGCACATCTAGGAGCATAGAAATAAACTGGTGGCGGATAATTTTTTGCGTGCCTGCAAAAGCCAATAAATCGGGATTGTGTACCGCTTCGTTAAATGCTTCTAATGCAATTTTACGAATAGGCTCTAGTCGGTTATCTGGGATTTGGAAAACCGGATGGCGTGATCTCGTTTTGGAAAATTGCTCAGCTAGTCTTGGCGCCAGTACCGCCAACTCATCATAGCCAACCGAGATTTGGATGTAATCTACATTCGGCGGTAGATGAAAAGTAAACTCTTCATTTCCGGTCAGCAGCAACACCGAGCTCAAAGTTACCGGCACGCCTTGGAGCGAACAACTACCCGGCAATGAGACAGGAATGCAAAAATTTAGCATTTTTGCTGGCGCACTACCATATTGCACGACACGCTGATTCAGCATCTCACGAATGATGGTGAGGTCACCAATTGTTACACTTTCCATTGCGCCTAAAAATCTACCGGCGGTGATTTGATCATAATGTTGCGTCCAAGATGGCACAGCACGTGCATGTACAAATGCATCATCAAATTGCCTAGATTCGGTTAGTTGCATGGCTCTCTCCTTCCCTGTCAAAACCGTGTGTGCATCATGCGATGTTTATTCGATTTTTACAAGAATGTGACGCAATTAATCACAGCAAATTTCGCTGTTAAAAATCACTTTATTAACTTATTAATAATTAAATGTACTCCAACCATTATCACTAGGCAATACCTACATCTAGATAGTCATTTCTCTATATGACTCTTTAGTCGACAAACTATTCTGTTCGCATCTTCAAGAATTTTTTGCTTTGCCAATTTTGGATAAGCCCTCTCCGGATAAACATTTACATTCTGATTCGTCAAAAAGCCAAACGAACTAGCTGCAGATTTCCCCTAGCTTCGACAGGCGCTTTATTGCTAGATCAAAATAAAATAGGAGTCACGGACATGTCTGAAAACATGGTGCAGGTCTTACCCGAAGTCACCGCCTTCTTGCAAAAAGAACACGGCCTTCTGATTAACGGCCAATCTCAATCTGCCCGTACCGGTAAACGGA